>JBIIGU010000112.1:0-4587 GCA_044236275.1 Bacteroidia bacterium
CTGCCTGTTCATTCCTAAAAGGCTCCTTTAATTTGAGCAAATAAGCTGTGTGATTAAAATAGATGCCAAATTCTTTTGGCTTAAGCGGCTGAACGGGTAAGTGTCCGCTTGGAATGATGTCGAAGTATCTGGCTATTTCCTGCATGAATTGCGCTTGGTGCACCAGTTCATCTTTAATGAGTCGGTGATATTCCAGAATATGAAGTTTACTAAATGGAATCAGGCAAACAGGGAAAAAATTGAAGCTTTCTTTTCCGTCAAACAAGGGATTTGTATTTCTCTTATAATCGCAATGTGCTGCAGCCCCGGCACTTCGGTGATGCCCATCTGCAATATATAATGAGGGGATATTTTCAAATTCGCCTTTAATCAATTCAATATCTTGCTCACTATTCACCACCCATAAATTATGTTTTAACTGATCGCTGCTAATAAAATTGTATTCGGGGGTATGATGCTCGATATAATGACTAATTAGGCTTTCAATCTTGGAAGAGTCGGGGTACGTTAATAAAACCGGATTACCCAATTGCTTAAACCATCTGATATGATCGGCAAGTTCGTTTTGTTTCTCGGTTAATGTATTTTCATGCTTAAGAATCCTATTCTGATTATAATCGTCAATGCTTGCTGCTGCAATAATTCCGGTATAGGAATTGCTTCCTTTTATTACACGATAAATGTAGTAAGAATCTTTTTCATCCTTAATAAACCAGCCTTGCTCTTTAAATTTGTTAAAGTATTCAAGCCCCAGTGGGAAATGCTTGTCCGGATTTTTCTTTTCACCCTTAAAGTGCAGATATGGCTTAACAATATGAAGGTAGCTGTATGGGTTTGCTTCTAGCTCTGCAAAGGATTTGTCTCTGCTAGAAGAGTCGTAGCTGGGTGCAGAAATAAAAGCTACCTTATCTTTTGATGGGCGTAAGGCTTTAAATGGTTTTATAACAGCCATGTGTGTATCGGGTATGAGATTGTTGTGGATTATTTCTTGAAGTACTCAATCACTTTTTCCGCCAGTTCAATGCCAATTCGATTTTGAGCTTCTTGTGTACTGCCTCCAATATGCGGACTTAAACTTACATGAGGGTGTTTTAATATTGCCATATTAACAGGAGGTTCTTTTTCAAATACATCTAAGCCTGCAAAAGCCACATGGGCGCTGTTCAAGTTTGCCAGCAAATCTGTTTCACTGATTACACCACCTCGCGAGCAGTTAATCAAACCAACGCCTTTTTTCATCTTACTCATCTTAGCTGAATCTATTATTGCTTTGTCGCCTTCATTAAATGGCACGTGGAATGTAATAAAATCAGCATGGGCAATAACCGATTCTTCACTCACCGTATTAATTGTTAGTTTTATTCTTGAATTTTGACCTAGTGCAGGTAACTCTAGGCTTAAGTCTACAGCATTCACATATGGGTCAAATACCAGCACTTTCATGCCTAGGCCTACGGCAATTTTAGCTACTTCCTGACCGATGCGACCAAATCCGTAAACGCCCATTGTTTTGCCTTTAAGTTCAACGCCATTCGATGCAGTTTTTTTAAGGTTTGCAAATTCGGTATCTCCTTTGTCAGGCATTACACGATTGGTTACTTGAAGTAATCGGGTGCCTGTAAAAATATGTGCAAATACAAGCTCTGCAACCGATATGGAAGAGGAGGCAGGGGTATTAATTACTGCTATGCCTTTATTTTTTGCATAGGCTACATCAATATTATCCATGCCAACACCACCACGACCAATAAGCTTAAGCCCTGGGCATGCATCTATTAAATCTTTTCTTACCTTGGTTGCACTTCGTACAATAATTGCATCATACCCCTGTAATTTATGAGCTAACTCTTCTTGAGGAATCTTATTGGTATCTACCGCGAATCCTGCTGCTTCCAGCATCTTTTTTCCGGTGGCATCAATGCCATCATTAGCAAGTATTTTGGTCATAGTTAATTAAGGATTTAAGGGTTAATGATTTTATAAAGTTTTTTTCTTCTGCTAAGTTATATAGCCTTTTATTGTCTTAATGTTTAATGAAAACCATACTCTTAAGCTAATCGAATTTTGCTGTAGAAACATTGTTTTCGTTCAAAGCTACAATTAAATGCTTAAATATAGATTTAGTGAGCCTGTTGCTACAATACAGAATTTCATAATTTGTTTCGGGAAATGTCTTTCATACTCTTATGCTATCCTTGCAGTAACTCTTCTGTTGGCTCTTATTATTAGGCTTTTTAATCCATATTCTTTAGTTGCGGGAAAGTTTTGCTTGGTTACTAATTTCACTTCTTACTACTGTGGTTGCTTTGTAAAATTTAATCTTTCGAACGATTCAATAGCTCTCTTCATTCGCCATCCTTTTCATTATAAATCAAGCTAGAGAACCCTTAAGTGCCTCAAATTCCTGCATTGCATTTACGAGCACCTGCACGCTTTCTAACTCCAGGGCATTGTACAAACTTGCTCTTAACCCACCAACAGAACGATGACCTTTTAATCCGCTTAGATTTCTGCTTTGGCAAAATTTAAGAAATTCAGCTTCGTGTTCTTTATTGGTTAGTACAAAATTTACATTCATGCGGCTTCTGTCCTCATTGGCAACAGTGCCGGTAAACAAGCTATTCCGATCGATTTCTTTATAAAGCAAATCTGCTTTAGCCTTATTGCGTTCACCCATTGCCTCCAGCCCGATTGATTTTATCCAACGCAAGGTATGCAAGCAAACAAAAATGGCAAACACACTTGGTGTATTGTACATGCTTCCATTTTCAATATGCACCTTGTAATCAAGCATGGTTGGTATGCTACGTTTGGTTCTTTTTTCGAGGAAAGATTTTTTTATAATAACCAATGTTGTTCCTGCAGGTCCCATGTTTTTTTGTGCACCTGCATAAATTAAATCAAATGCGTTAGCATTGAAAGGTCTGCTGAAAATATCAGAACTCATATCGCAAACAAGCGGAACACCATTCGTTTCAGGGAAGCTAAACAACTCTGTGCCATAAATGGTGTTGTTACTTGTGCAATGAAAATATTTTGCATCTGCAGGAATAGAATAATTTTTAGGAATGTAGCTGAAGTTCTTATCCTCACTGCTTGCCAGTACATTTACATTGCCAAATAGTTTTGCTTCTTTAATGGCACGGCTTGCCCAAACACCCGTATTGGTATACGCTGCTGTTTCTCCTTCTCCCAACCAATTCATTGGTATCATATCGAACTGAAGACTGGCCCCACCCTGCAGAAAAATAACAGCATAATCATCACCCAATTTTAGAATGTCTTTAACCAATTGTGTTGCCTCTTCCACTACAGCTTCATATTCCTTGCTGCGATGTGAAATTTCGATAAGTGATAATCCGGTACCTGCAAAATTTTTAAGTGCTTCAATGGAAGCATCAATGGCAGACTGCGGTAAAATAGCAGGGCCTGCAGAGAAGTTATGGATTTTATTCATTTTATGCTATTTAAAAAAGCAATGCGAAATAAGGTTTATTAAGTTAAATTCGCCAATAAATCAGGGTTATTTTTTTCGCAATTAAATCTACAGTTACTGAAATTTATTTATAAACGAGCTATGCATTTACAAAGGTTCATTATCTTAATGATTGTTTTGTTCTCTGTCAATTCGGCAATGGCACAACGAAAGTTGAAACGGCTTGACGAGCAGAAGAAAGAAGATGCTGATGATAAGTATGAAAAGCCGGTAAACTTTTGGGATAAGATTAGTTTTGGTGGCAATATTGGCGGAGGTTTTGGCCAGGGGGCATCTAGTTTCCTGCTGCAGCCTCAGGCATTATATCGTGTAAATGATAACATGGGTGTGGGTTTGGGATTTACCTATTTTTATTGGAGCAGGGAAATACAATATTCTGGTGGAGCTAAAAAAACATATTCAGATAACTCCTATGGGCCTAATCTTTTTTTGCGCCATAGATTATTCAGTGAAATTTTTGGTTATACAGAATATAATGCCATGAATTTCACAGCTTTTAACGAATTCGGTATAACAAAGCGAATTTGGAATAATGCCTTGTTTCTTGGCCCCAGTTATGTGCAGGAAGTTGGTCGTGGTGGTGCTTATATACTAATATTATACGATGTGCTATGGCGCCAAGATAATTTATCCCAGCCGGGTAGTTTTACAAGAAATTTCAGGGTTTCTCCTTGGGATTTTAGAATTGGCTTTTTCTTTTAAACAAGCCAAAATACCTGTTTAATAAAGAACAGGAATAAAGAGGGCTTGAACATAATGGTAAATAACATGCCATACACAGCCCCAAAAAAATGGGCCTCATGGTTTACATGATCTGTAGCTTTTTGATTCATATACCAGGAATATGCCATATATGTAATTCCCCAGACTATTGCAGGAAGTCCTATTAATCCATAAAGGTAAATTTTTTGATAGGGCCTGAATAAGATAAACACAAATACAATTGCTGATACTGCACCAGATGCACCCAGTGATCTATAGTTACTACTGTGCATGTGTTTTTGATAGGTTGAAACGTTTGCTGCTCCTATTGCTGAAACATAAAGAAGCAAATACATCATTATACTTTTAGGATAACCAAATGCAATTGC
>JBIIGU010000261.1:0-2815 GCA_044236275.1 Bacteroidia bacterium
CGAAAACTGCATTTTTGTTGAGATGCGCCTTATTTTCGTCATCCTTTTGCTACTCATAACTGCTCAAATACGTGCGCAGGGCACCTATATTCCTTTGGGAAGTTACAGCCAGCATGTGCTCGACAGATTTGAAATAAAATCAGGTAAACTGGCTACACCTGCGCAATTTAGTACAGCATCCAAATCATATCAGCGAAATCGGATTGCACTGTATATTGATAGTTTTGAAACACAGGGACTGAAACTGAGCAAGCAAGACTACTTTAACCTGGCATATTTGCAAAACGATAATTTTGAGTTTAGCAACAGTGAAAGTACGCGCAGCAACAGAGCAATACTAAAGCATTTATATAAAAGCAAAGCGGCTTTGTATCACCAAAAACAAAAAGACTTTACATTGGTGGTAAATCCTGTTGCCTATCTGCAGGCCGGATATGACAGCAGAAGAAAAGATCTAACCACACTTAATACAAGAGGTATTGAAATGCGCGGTACCATTGGCAACAACATTGGCTTCTTTACCCACTTCAGCGATGAAATTTTTAAAATAAATAGTTGGGTAAACGACTTTTATATGGCAGAGTCGGTAATTCCCGGAGCCGGTTTTTTAAAAACCACTGACCACACAACCTTCAATTATGGCAATGCCAGTGGTTATTTGGTGATACAAGCCAACCGTTATATTGATTTACAGTTTGGGCACGGAAGAAATTTTCTTGGCAATGGCTATCGCTCCTTGTTTATGTCTGATTTCAGTCGCGATCATTTGTTTCTGCGTGCCAATACACGCATCTGGAAAATTAACTATACCAATATCTGGGGGCAGATGTATAACTATGTGGGATTCGGCCAAAGTAAATTACCCAAACGCCATTATTATGCCACCACCTATGCCAATGTAAACGTTACCAAACGCTTAAATATTGGCTTGTTTCAAACCATATCGTTTCAACGTGATAGTGGTTTTTCTGATGGCAGTTATGACCTGCAATACCTGAATCCTATTATATTTTATAAACCCATTGAAAATGGCTTGAATAGCCCAGACAAGGCTCTGCTTGGAATGGATTTTAAATATAACTTTAAGCAGCACTTCTCTGTATACGGCCAATTTGCCATTTCAGAATTTGTGATGAGCAACGTATTGGCAAGAAATGGCTGGTTTGGCAACAAGCAGGCCATGCAACTTGGAATAAAATACATTGATGTGGCTAACATTAGCAACTTGGACTTGCAATTGGAGGCCAATATCGCTCGCCCTTACATGTATACCTCCTTTAATCCACGCAATGCCTACGTAAACTTTAATCAGAATATGGCCCACCCGCTTGGTGCAAACTTTTATGAATACATTGGTATTATCAGATATCAACCAACCGAGCGCTTAAACTTAAAAGCAACAGCCATTATGGCCATTTACGGAAACGACACCAATGGTAGCAACTGGGGAAGAGACATTAGATTGAATTATCGTCTTTATCAAAGAGAATTTGGCAACACAATAGCACAGGGGGTTAAAACCAATTTATATCTGGCCGATTTGGTTGTAAGCTATATGCTTAAACATAATTTATTTGTAGATGTGCAGCTGCTTTACAGAAAAACCGAGAGTGAACTTTCCATTTTTAATTCAGAAACCATTATGGGATGTGTGGCATTCAGGTGGAATTTTGCCGAACGCAGGTGGGATTTTTAATCGCCTCCGTCAAACTTCTGTAACTGCTTTATAAATACATCAAAGTCTTTGGGGTAAGCGGCAATTATATCATATTGCTTACCATCCAGTTCAAACAACAAACGATAAGCATGCAGTGCCACCCTTTTCATCATACCCTGCTCCAATCCTTCTTTGCCGGTTTTAAAATTTCGTTTAAAATGAGATAACATAGGCACCTTGCCTCCATAACTTGTATCGGAAACCAATGGGAAATTTTGAGAAGCCATATGTACCCGAATTTGGTGCAAACGCCCTGAAACGGGCTTACACTCAAGCAGGGTGTAGTGATTAAAAGTTTGAATGGTGCTGATAATGGTTTCCGCTTTCTTGCCCTCTTTCACATCTACCTTTGCCAAGCCATTTTTGGTGAGTGATAGCGGCAGTAGAATAGATTTATTGCTTACCTGCAAAAAACCTTCCACCACGGCATGATATATTTTATCTACCTCTCTGGCTTCAAATTTCATGGCCATTGCCCGATAGGTTGCTTCGTTTCTTGCAATAAGTAAAACCCCGCTAGTTTCTTTATCTATGCGGTGGCAGAGTTGTGCATCGGGTTCATATTTTTTTGCCATTGATAATATACTCGGCATCTGATTGCTGCGCTCATCCAGCGAAGAAATACCCGCAGGTTTATTGATGGCAATAAGGTTTTCATCCTCCAGTAAAATCAAATCCTTAAATGGCAAAAATTTACTCATAGCGTGCAAAGCTACACTTTTTCATGTGGCGTGGTTTAAAATAAGCAGTAGATTGAGAAATTAGAAAAAACAAAGGTTAGAAACTTGGAAAATATGATCTTCTACATCATGCATTCAATTTCTACAATATTTAGTGTTAAGTGTTAAGTGTTAAGTTGCCTTAATTTATCTATTGATTACCGGAGCTCCTGTGCTTATAGCTCTGTATTTTTGTTTGTTTCGCTAAAAGTAAAGCCGCTGCGGCCATCTTGCTCCACAAAATCAATTAACATACCGGCAAAAAAGAAAACCTCTCCGGGTGTATAAATAACATCTAAACCATTAATGACAGCTGCCTTGTCTTTATCGGTTTTCTCATCAAAACCAATGAGCAAGCGTTTATTGGTTTCATTTTTTT
>JBIIGU010000299.1:0-2544 GCA_044236275.1 Bacteroidia bacterium
ACCATCGGCAACTGCATACACGGGTAATCCAATTTTTTCATTGGTTCTGATATCCATGCCACTGTGGAAATGATTCTCACGCAATGACCCGAATGGCGCACTTAGAATAAGTGGGGTGTCCATAGGGGATTGGAAATAATCAACAGTGAATGGCTGTGCATAAATTGCAAATGGAAACAGTAGCGATAGCAGGCAATGACTGGCAATATGTTTAATGCACGTTTTCATTACCGCTATTTCACTTCACAGCTTAGCATTAACTTATCACCAATAAACCCTTCCAACTTATCACCAATGCTAACCTTGCCAACTCCGGCCGGTGTTCCTGTATAAATTAAATCACCTACCTTAAGCGTAAAGTATTGCGAAACAAAACTCACAATTTTTTCAAAAGAAAAAATCATTTGAGAGGTATGCCCAGTTTGAACAGTATTTCCATTTTTTGTTAACGAAAAAGATATATCAGTTAAATCAATTTCATCAGTTGAAATAAAATTGCCTAAAGGAGCAGATCCATCAAATGCCTTTGCCAATTCCCAAGGCAAGCCTTTCTCCTTAAGATTAAGCTGCAAATCGCGTGCAGTAAAATCAATACCTAAGCCAATTTCATTGAAATAATTGTGTGCAAATTTTTCCTGAATCTGCTTGCCCATTTTATTTATTCTGATAACCAATTCAACTTCATGGTGCACATCATTACTGAAAGCAGGCAAATAAAATGGCTCACTGTTTTTGATGAGAGCAGTATCAGGCTTACTAAAAATAACCGGATTCTCTGGAACTGCATTTCCTAACTCTTTGGCATGTTCGCTATAATTGCGACCTACACATAATATCTTCATGACTTCATTTTTGAATTAGTGTTTAACCCATTAAACATTTCAATAGCTAGTTGACTAATTTATTTAGTTCTGACTTAACAAAAGTCATTAACTCGCGTATATAAACTGCTCCAAAGTTAAATTCAATGCCCGCTGCCTTGTATATTTCACCAATGGGTTTGGTATACCCTAAGCTAAGTGCTTGTTTGTATTGAGCAATGGCTTCTGCCTTATTTTGCTGAGCATTGCGCCACACAGCAAGAGCACCCAATTGTGCCATGCCATACTCAATATAATAAAATGGCACCTCAAAAATATGCAACTGTTTCTGCCAAGTGTAAGCCTGTATTTGCTCAAGGCCACTCCAGTTAACCAAGCCTGTTCCAAATTCCTTACTCAAACTTATCCAGTATTGCTTCCGTTCTTCGGTGGTATGATCGGGATTGGTATAAATCCAATGCTGGTATTTATCAACTGTAGCAATCCACGGAAGAATTTTAATGATGCCTTCCAGGTGTTCTTCTTTTGCACGTTTTAAATCATCCGGACTTTTATAAAAAACATCCTGCCCTTCATAACTCAATAACTCCATACTCATGCTTGCCAATTCAGCAACTTCGCTTGGACAGTTTTTAAAAGCAGCTAATTCCAAATCTTTACTAAGGAAAGAGTGAACTGCATGACCGCCTTCGTGTACCATTGTTTCTACATCGCGTGTTGAAGATGCTGCATTCATAAAGATAAAAGGCACATTGGTTTCGGCCATTGGATAGTTATAACCTCCGGGGGCTTTGCCTATGCGACTCTCTAAATCCAGACGCTCCATATTATCCATTGTCTCAATGCACCATGCAAAGTATTCATCAACTTTTTTAAAACAGCCAATGGTTTTTTCCAGCAAATCAGAACCACTGGTAAAGGGTTCAAGCGCTGGCCGATTTTGGGTATCTACTTCCAAATCCCACGGACGCAATTCATACCCTAATTCTACTTTTCGTTTTTCATTAAAGGCTTTTACCAAAGGCACTACCTCCGTTTTAATAGCATCATGAAAAGCAAAACAATCAGCAGGGGTGTAATCGAACCTACCCATTGCTGCAAACATATAATCGCGATAATTATCAAAACCGGCATTAACAGCTACCTGATGACGCAACTTTAATAATCGGTTAAATAATTCATCAAGCTCATTGGCATGGAGTAAACGCTTTTCATTTATTTTGGTAAAAGCTTCTTCTCGTTTTGCCCTGTCAGTACTTTTTAAATAATTGGATGCCTGTTGCATGGTTAATTCCTTTTCATCAATATTCACGGTTAGGCTACCCATAATGCTTCCATATTTCTGCGATTCTGTTGCTATTTCAGCCATCAAAGGCACATTGGCTTCTCTGAATATTTCAATCTCCTTCTTAATACCTCTTAAGTAAACGTAATATTTATCTTGTTCAAGGCTATCAAGAAATGGACTTTGCACCAGTTTCTTATTTAGCAAATCATTTAGTGGTGAAATCTTAGGCTCTATTTCTGTAACAAAAAACACATATGCCTGCTCAAGTTCCTTATTAGCAGTATCGCAAGTCATACGCACATAACGCCATGCAAGGTCTTCACTAACGAAGGCTTCAAGTTCACTGCGGTCTTTAAGCCAGTTTTCCAAATCTTGTTTATTGTTTATGGGCTTTTGCAACAGGGCAGAATAGAAAGGCTCTAGCACGTCCCAAGA
>JBIIGU010000113.1:0-4525 GCA_044236275.1 Bacteroidia bacterium
TATTACTCGCTCTCTAATGCTTTCGCTTTTTTCTGCTTTACGTGCTTCAGATAACTGATCAAAATTAACAGGTGTTACTTCGACATGAATATCGATTCTATCTAATAACGGACCGGATATTTTACTCAAGTATTTCTGCACGGCACCTGGTGCACATACACACTCTTTCTCCGGATGGTTATAATAACCGCAAGGACAAGGATTCATGGCGGCAATGAGCATAAAGCTTGCCGGATACTCAATAGAAAATTTTGCACGCGATATGGTAACACGTCTTTCTTCCAATGGTTGCCTCATCACCTCCAATACTGTTCTTTTAAACTCAGGCAATTCATCTAAAAACAATACGCCATTATGTGATAAAGAGATTTCACCCGGTTGCGGGTTATTGCCACCACCAACCAAGGCTACATCGCTGATGGTGTGATGAGGTGAGCGGAACGGACGCATATAAAGCAAAGATGTTTGCTGCCCAAGCTTGCCTGCAACCGAATGAATTTTTGTTGTTTCAAGTGCTTCCTGCAAGGTAAGTGGAGGGAGTATGGATGGAAGCCTTTTGGCCAGCATGGTTTTACCTGCACCGGGTGGCCCGATTAAAATAACATTATGTCCGCCTGCTGCTGCAATCTCCAATGCACGCTTGATATTTTCCTGGCCACGCACATCAGCAAAATCGCTATCCGAATGGGTTTGGTTTTGCTCAAATTCTTTTCGTGTATCAATTACCAATGGCTCTAAATTTATTTTGCCATCAAAATAATCTACCACCTCTTTTAGGCTGTTAACGCCAAATACATTCAGATTATTTACAATGGCAGCTTCGCGTGCATTTTCTGCAGGTAGAATAAAACCTTCAAAACCTTCTTTGCGTGCTTGTATAGCAATGGGCAAAGCACCTTTAATGGGTTTTAATGTTCCATCAAGTGCCAGTTCGCCCATGATGATGTATTTTGAGATTGAATCACCATTCATCTGCTCTGATGCAGCCAAAATTCCTAAAGCTATGGGTAAATCATAAGATGAACCTTCCTTGCGAATATCGGCAGGGGCCATATTGATAACCGTGCGCAGGCGCGGTAATTTATATTCCATATTGCGCACCGCTGTTTCAATTCTGTGGTGGCTTTCCTTCACTGCATTATCAGGTAATCCTACCAGGCTGTATCCCACACCCTGATTGGATACGTTTACTTCAATGGTGATGGTTACCGCGTTCACACCATAAACCGCACTTCCAAATGTTCTTACAAGCATAAGTACCAAAATAAACACTTTCTTTGCTTACTGCAAAAAGTAATCTGTTATGGAAAAACAAAGCAATAGATTGATTCATGCCTCCAGCCCTTATTTATTGCAACATGCCCATAATCCGGTTGACTGGTATGAATGGGGTGCGGAAGCTTTTGATAAAGCCCGCAGGGAAGACAAATTGGTTTTAGTTAGCATTGGCTATTCTGCTTGCCACTGGTGCCATGTAATGGAGAAGGAGTGTTTTGAAAAGGAAGATACTGCAGCCTTGATGAATGAACATTTTGTGTGTATTAAGGTTGATAGGGAGGAAAGGCCCGATATTGATCAGATATACATGGATGCGGTTCAATTGCTTACCGGACGAGGTGGCTGGCCTCTTAACTGTTTTACCTTACCCGATGGCAGGCCATTGCATGGTGGTACCTATTTCCCAAAAGCAGAGTGGGAGCGTGTGCTTAAGTCGCTGGCAGATTTTTATAAAAATAAAAAAGAAGAAGCACTGCAATACGCTACCGAATTAACAAATGGGATTAAGAAACTGGATGTTCTTCCTGCTTCACAAAATGATTTGATGGCAACGGATAAACTTGCTGAAATTATCTTAAAATGGAGCGAGAATCTGGATCGTGAGTTTGGCGGTTTTAACTGGGCGCCTAAATTTCCTATGCCAGCAGCCCATGCATTGTTTATGCAGTTTGCGCATCAAACAAAGAATCATCAATTGCTTGGTGCAGTTTATACCACACTTGATAAGATGGCCGAAGGCGGCATATTTGATCAGATAGGTGGTGGCTTTGCACGTTATGCTACCGATCATTTTTGGAAGGTGCCTCACTTTGAAAAAATGTTGTATGACAATGCACAATTGATGAGCCTATACAGTGATGCTTACAAATGCAGCAATCAGGAATTGTATAGAAAAGTAGTATATAAAATACATGCTTTTATTGATGCTGAATTATCTGCTCCAAACGGATTGTTTTACGCTGCTCTTGATGCCGATAGTGAAGGAGAGGAAGGAAAGTATTATGTATGGAAACAAAAGGAACTAAAGGAGTTGCTGGCTCAAGATGAACCTGTTTTTAGTCTTTTCTACAGCGTGGATGCATACGGAAATTGGGAGCATGGCAATAATATTTTATATAAGACACGTTCGCTTGAAGAGATATGTGCACTTACCGGAAAAAATCAAAAGGAGATTGAGAAGATTATCAGTAAATGCGAATCTTTGCTATTAAAAGCGCGTAATGAAAGGGTAAAACCCGGGCTGGATGATAAAATCATCACTTCATGGAATGCCATGATGATTAAGGGTTATGCTGATGCGTACATGGCTTTTGGTGATGAACTGTTTTTGAGAAAAGCAGTGAAGGCAACCGACTTACTCTGGCAAAAAATGTTTGACGGAGAAAAACTGTATCGTATTTCCAAACTTGATAAAGTTACCATTCCTGCTTTTGCTGAAGATTATGCCCTATTTACCGAAGCACTGCTATATGTTTATTTCATTAGCGGTAATGAGCAATATGCTCTTCAAGCTATGCAATTGGCTACGTTGGCTCATTCATTATTTTATGATGATAAGCAGGGCTTGTATCGATTTGTTTCTTCTAAAGAGGAACAATTGATAGCCAATAAGCTCGATTTGAATGATGATGTGATACCTGCCGCCAATTCTGTTTTTGCGAAGAATAATCTGATGCTTGGTTATTTATTCAACGATCTAAGCTTGCATGAAAGAGCCGGAAGAATGATTGGTATTGCGCAACAGAAAATGGAGAAATATCCGAATGGTTATAGCAACTGGATGCAATGTTTATTATGGATGCAGTATGGATTTTATCAGGTGGTTTGTACGGGTAAGGATGCATCCATAAATGCAGCTGCCTTGCAAAGCAAATATGCGCCCGGAAGTATGGTGCTTAAGAAAAACGCAGATTCTATATTACCCTTGCTTCAGGAAAAGGAATTAACCCGGAGTTTAATTTATGTATGCAGGGATTTTACCTGTGGTTTGCCGGTAGCAGAACTTACCAAAGCAATAGAGCAATGGAAATAAAAAAAGCAGCCTAAGCTGCTTTTTTTATTTCATATAATTTCCGGGAACAATAAAGCAAACCCGCTGCAAATGCATAGTACAATCCTGTGTCGATTGGTAAGTCCGGATCACTAGGTAGTTTGCTCTCCATCCGATTCTTTTGGTGTCACTTCAGCATTGGCTTTAGATGGATCTGTGAAGTTGTGGGTTTCACCCTGTTCTTGCAATAGCTTCTCTGCATTCGTTTGCACGGCATCATCATCTGATTTGCCAAAATTAGGCATGCCTATACCTCCCGAACTACCAAACCCTGTATTTTCTTCAGCCCTATGTCTTTTTATATTTTCCATACTCCTGTATCTGTCATATGGATTGTTTTGTTCATTGTCTTGTATGATTCTACCTTTATTTCTTCGATCATATTTTTCTTCATAATACTCTTCTTGCTCTTGCTCTTGCTCTTCCTCTTGCTGCTGGGCTATTGCAGGCAAAGAGAGGGTAAGCAAACTCAATACCATCAAATACGCTAAAAAGTCTATTCTCAGCAGATTTATTTTTGAATATAAGTTGATGTTGCGCGTCATGGTTTTTGTTGTTAAGGTGCGTACTTGATTTAACTCAGTTTTGCTGTTAATTATTCAATCACAAGTTTGCTTGTTTCATTGCGATTTACTTTAACAAGGTACATACCTGCTTTCAATCCATGCAAATCAATTGGCTTATCAGGAGCATGATTTTCAATACTCAATACACGCTTGCCTGTTATGTCAAAAATTTCCAGTAGCGCAATTTTTCTGCTGTTAGGCATATTTACATAAACTGTTGTATTAGCCGGATTCGGATATAAGCTCAGTGCATCTTTGTTTATATAATCGCTTCCTGCATCATGCAGTGAAACACTCACTACTTCGCTCACCTGAGCCTCGCCTGAAAAATCAAGTTGCCTTAAACGGTAATACAATACATCTGCCTGTTTGCTGTTTGCTTCTTTCACAGCTTCCTCATCGTTAAATGCATAACTTATTACGGTATTGCTATTGCCTGCACCTTTCAGTGTGCCAATCTCTTCAAAAGCATTTCCATCAAAAGAGCGCTCTACTACAAATGAGGCATTGTTCTTTTCATTGGCAGTTAGCCAGTTTAGCGCTACATCTTGCGTTTGCTCTATTCTTCTTGCAGTGAAACTGATGAGTTCAACCGGCAAAGCCGATTGATTGATGATGATGAGTTGGAAAC
>JBIIGU010000114.1:0-4524 GCA_044236275.1 Bacteroidia bacterium
TAGCACGGCAAGAAATAAAGGGTTTTTGCCTTCAAAGCGAAGATTCATTTGTGTAGCAATATCCGAAATACGTTTGGCTATGATATCTGACTGAATAAACGGTTCAAATTTTCTGTTGTGAACAGTAATGGTAGACATAGATTTTGAAATTGAGCGGGCAATTTACCAACTCACCCATAAATTACAAGTTTATTGTTGGTTGAAATGCTGCTGTGCCATTGCCGATAGGGCCTGCTTGATGCTTTCTTTATATACTTCATCAATTCTATGCGTGTTTAACTCACTTTGCGTTACTGTAACCTGTCCGGCAGCGCGGCATATAAGCAAATCGTTTCGGTACATACTACCTGCATAGGAAATGGTACATCTTGCTTCATTAAAAGTTTCATAGGTATCAACCACTTTTTTGCGTACTTCCTGCACCTCCCATCTTGCTTCCATTTGCTGCAATTCTATAAAGAATCCAATATCGTTTATTTGCTCAGGTTTTACCTCTGAAAACAAATCGGCATAAACCTTTTGTGTGGCATAATAAAGACTTCTGTGCAACTCGGTAAACTATATGGTAAGTCCGTTCAAATGATGCTTTTGATCATTCCTTATGCGCGAACTGATGCGTATATGCAACGGCTGGTCAATTTTATTTGATTTAACTGTGGCATAAGGATTCACTTCAAAATATCCTATCTGTGTGCCAATGCAACCGCTTAGCAAAACTGTAAGCACAAATAAAAATGTATATTTGATCATAGTTCAAAAGTAATCAACGTTTGAAAAAATTAAGCACTGTTTTATTACTAATCGTTATATCTTCGGTTACACTCAACGCGCAATATCGTATTCACTTAATGGATAGTTCTTCTTATCTTATAGGTCCTGGTGTGGTATTATCAAAAATATCATTCAGGGGTTTATCTGTGGTGAATGATGAGGTTGTTTGGGTTAGCGGTAGCAGAGGCACGGTAGCTCGGAGCATAAACGGTGGAAAAACAATGGAAGTACTGCAGATTCCCGGTTATGAAAATTCTGATTTCAGAGATATTGAAGCATTTGATGACCGACAGGCCATCGTAATGAGCAGTGGCATGCCCGCACTTATACTAAAAACAATAGATGGAGGGAAAACCTGGTTGGAGGTTTTTCGAAAAAATGATTCAGCCTATTTTTTTGATGCCATGGATTTCTGGGATAACCAAAATGGGATGCTGTTAGCCGACCCTATAAACGGTAAATTTATATTGCTTAAAACAACAGATAGTGGTAACTCATGGCAAGAGATAGATTCATCTAATACTCCGGGAGCTATTGCAGACGAAGCAATTTTTGCAGCAAGCGGCACTAGCTTCCGGTGTCTAAAACGGGGTAAAGCTGCGTTTGTTACCGGAGGATCCACCAGCCGATTAATAGAAGTTGATAAAAACGGGAAAGAAAAAGCGCAATACAGTATTCCTATCATTCAGGGCAGAAGCAGTCAGGGAACATTTTCGTTTGTCGCTTCAAAAAATTACTGGTTTTTTGCCGGAGGAGATTACAGAAATGATACCCAAACCACTTCATTGAATTTTGTGTACGTACGTTCACTAAAAGAACTAATTTCTCCAAGCATACTTAAAGCAGAAGATACAGATGGATATAAATCCTGTGTGGAGGTGTTAAGCGATGAGCGCAGCTATGACAATCCTTATATTATTCTTACAGGCACTTCTGGCACGCTCATTGGTAAAAGAAGGTGTAGTGATACATCCTGCTTTTATCAATATACTCGAATACCTGCTGCATTTCATGTGGTAAAGAAAGCAAAAACAGGTTCGGCTGTTTTTTTAGCTGGAGCAAACGGGCGTATGGCCAAACTAAAAAAAGAGTAAAGGCAGGTGCAACCTGAAATGCAGTTTTCGTAAAATTATTATTTGAAATTATCAATTAATTTCTTATAACTTTACATCTACAAAACCCTAAGACTATGAAAACACTTTACAACAGAAAAACCTTGCTTCTGCTATTTTCAATCTTCTTTGTTTTAAATATTGCACGAGCACAGTTGAATTACCAAACGGGTGGCTTCGGCACTGCCGCTAGCACCTATGTTGACCTTGGTGCAAATGGATCTGCCATTACAATGACTGATATCGATTTTGGATATTCTTCACCACTTCCAATTGGCTTCTCATTCAGGTTTAATGGCACCGATTATGATTCTTTGATAGTATATGTGGATGGCTTTGTTAAGTTAGGCAGAGATACTGCATCCGGCCAACTATTATTTACCACTTTCGTTCAACCTCCTTCCGGTGGCCCTTTCAATAGCACCAGTCCGCTCGATACCAATCTTATCGTACCATTTGGTCAGGATTTATGGAATAGAGGTGGTGCTCAGAATCCAGAGTTCAGAATACATACCTCAGGTTTTCCAGGAGCAAGAGTTTGTACCATACAATGGAAAAATGTAAGTGATAAATTACAGAATGCAGTTACTAGTCAGTACGACACCATTAACTTTCAGTTAAAGTTATACGAAACTACAAACTGGATAGAATTTGTATATGGAAGATGGGTGCCATCTACCAATACCTCAAATGCCCGTTTTGCAGCATGTGGTTTAAAAGGCAATAGTACGCTGGCGAATCAGTTACTTACAGTAACCAAAGGCTCAACTGTGGCCTGGCAGTTGCCAACCATCAATGCAGGTAATTATATTAATAACGCAGTTAACTATGGAAATAACGTAGGTGTTGCAAGGCCTGCACCTGATCCGGGTAGGATCTATCGCTTTACTCCGGTTGTGTTCAATGATATTGCGGTAAATGCAGTATACGCAATGGGCAAGGTAGCAAGAGATGCCTATGTGCCGGATTCTATTCGGGCCACTATATCAAACCCGGGTGTTAATCCGCAATCAAACGTAGTGGTTACCTTAACCATTAGCGGAGCAAATACTTATACTGCAACGGCAGTGGTTTCTTCTATAGCACCAAATGGAACTGCGCTGGTAGCGTTTCCTCCATATTCACCAACCAATTATGGTAATTCTCTCATAACGGTATCTGTTCCTTCTGATGATAACAATGCAAACAACAGCAAAGATTATGGACTCTCTGTTAGTGAAAGAAGTTTTGCTTATACAGATACCTTGCAACCAGCAGGTCAGGCTTGGGGAAGCACTGCATTTGTTTTTTGGGGTTGTCGATATCAGATACAAGGCACCAGAAGAATAACAACGGTAAGGTCATTTTTATTCAGTAATTCTGATGCTCTCGGAGATACCATTTGTGCCTTTATTCTGGATACTGCAGGAAATATCATTGCCCGTTCTCCTGCTTATGTGGTTCAACCTGCAGATCTCGGAACATGGCTAACGTTCAATATCACCAATCCTCCAACGCTATCAAATAGGGCTTTTCTTGCCGGTGTTAGCAACGGTATTCAAACTTCGAATCTTTTCTTAGGCACTGTGCAGAATGAAGTTCCACTAAGGCCAAATCCGAATTTATTTTTTCAGATCACTCACACAACCGGGAATAATATTACCAATATTACTCCGGGTTTGTTTTTCGGAACGCCTGCACTTACCAATTTGGGAAGACTGGTAATGGAATGCACTGCCGATCAGCTGCCTGCTAATGATGTGGGAATTTCTGCTGCTTTCCCATCAGGCAATCTCGTTGTTCCGGTAAACACCGCTATTCCATTAACTGCAGTGGTATCAAATTTTGGCACAACCTCTCGTCCTGCAGGTATATCGGTTCGTTACAGGGTTAATAATGGACCCATCATTGGTCCTGTTTCCACAACAGCAACGTTGCTCCCCAATGATACGGTATCCGTTGCATTCAATGGCGCATCTGCTTTAAATTTCGCTACTCCTGGTAGCTATACAATAAAGGTTTGGACACAGCAAACTGGTGATGCTGCTGCATATAATGACACAGCAACCATTACACTTGTTGCAGTGAGTACCGGTTTAACCATTCCTTACAGAGCAGACAATAACCTCATAGCAACTGACTGGACCACTCCACGCAATGTCAATACCATTATTAAACAAACAACAGCAGTAACTCCCAACGGTGTAAACACAGCCAACGTTCTATTTTTCGACAATTTTTCATTGTTTGGAGAAGGAATCGTTACTTCACCTATGCTTAGTTTTACCGGACAGGCAAGGCCGGTAATGCACTTTTATATTGCCCATGCCCCCAATACATTTACTGCAAGTGATTCGTTGCAGGTTATGATTTCTACCAATGGAGGTTACACCTACACTCCATTATACACCAAGATAGGTCAGGGAGGTTCGCTTCCATTAGGCACAGTTGCCGCTCAGGCTACACTATACACTCCTGCCGCCTCGGGCGAATGGAGACAAGAGTTTATTGACCTCTCAGCATATGCAAATGAACCACGAGTGGTTATAGCTTTTCGCAATGTTTCCGGCACTGGAAACCGCATATACATCAGCAATATTCAATTTACCAATCCGCTTACTGTATTGTCTGCTCCTGTTGTAGGAGTTGGCAACTATTCTAG
>JBIIGU010000115.1:0-4516 GCA_044236275.1 Bacteroidia bacterium
GCGGACATAATGCAAAAGAGTTTGATTTCCCCTATTTGTGCAGACGAATGCTTATTAATGGAATTAGTATTCCAGAGATTCTGGATATAGCAGGCAAAAAACCTTGGGAAGTTCCGCACCTTGATACAATGGAGCTATGGAAGTTTGGAGATTTTAAAAGCTATACATCACTAGAACTTCTTGCCACTGCCTTTAATATTCCTACACCAAAAGATGATATTGACGGAAGCATGGTTTGGAAGGTATACTGGCAAGAAAAAAACCTGGAACGAATAGCTACCTACTGTCAAAAAGATGTTGTTACGGTTGCGCAATTATTGCTCCGATTCAGGGGAGAAAAACTGTTGCAGGACTCAGACGTTATATTCTCTTAGCACCTATAAACACATGACCAAACTGTCTGTAAATATAAATAAAATTGCTACACTCAGGAATTCTAGAGGTGGCAACAACCCCGATGTAATAAAAGCAGCAATTGATTGTGAACGTTTTGGTGCCGATGGAATTACCGTGCATCCACGGCCCGATGAGAGGCATATTAAGTACAGCGATGTATATGCATTGAAAGAGGTGGTGAAAACCGAATTGAATATTGAAGGTAATCCGCGCGAGCAAAAATTTATTGATTTGGTACTTGCAGTTAAACCATCGCAGGTAACACTTGTACCTGATGCACTGAACCAGCTTACCTCTGACCATGGTTGGGATACCATTACACATAAAATATTTCTTATAGACACGATACAGAAATTTAAGGAACACGGTATACGTACTTCAATTTTTGTTGACCCCAATTTAAAAATGATTGAAGCTGCTCCTGAAACAGGCACCGATAGAATTGAGTTGTATACGGAAAGCTATGCACATGCTTACAATAGCAACAAGGACAGCGCTATTGCACCATTTATAGTTGCTGCAAAAAAAGCCAATGAGTTGCGCTTAGGTATCAATGCAGGCCACGACTTATCATTGAATAACCTTCAATTTTTCAAACAACATATCTCCGCACTGCTAGAGGTTAGTATTGGCCATGCCTTAATCTGCGATGCCTTGTACTACGGACTAGAAAATACCATACAGTTATACAAGCGTAAGCTTAACTAATATTACCTATCATGAAACAACTGTTTGCGCTCACACTCATGCTTGTCTTTCACACGGCCATTGCCCAATCTCTTACACATCCGCAGGCTGAGCAAATTTTACTAGGCAATTATAATCCTTCACTGTATACCCCTTCACAAACAGTTACCAAACAGCAGTTGGTTCAAGGCATATGGAGTAATATAAATACCGATTCAATCTTTGGTTACCTGAGAAAACTATCCTCTTTCTACAACCGTAATACTGGTGCCGATACACTATCAGAAACATTAGGAATGGGCGCTGCGCGCAGATGGATTTTTAATCGCTTCAACTATTTTTCATCTGCCAATCAAAACAGACTCCTAGTCTCCTACCATCAGTTCGATAAAGCAATATGCGGACAAAGTAAGCACAGAAATATTTTAGCCATACTTCCCGGAACAGATACCAGCGATAAATCTATTTTACTGGTAGAGGCACATATGGATAGCCGTTGCGAAGATGTATGCGATACGGCATGCATGGCAAACGGTATGGAAGATAACGGAAGTGGCACCGCATTGGTTATGGAGCTGGCAAGGGTTATGAGTAAGTATGCCTTTAAGAATACCATTGTTTTTATGGCAACCGTAGGTGAAGAACAAGGACTGGATGGGGCAACTGCATTTGCCAATTACTGCGCTCAAAAAGGAATTAAAATAGAAGCCGTTTTAAATAACGATATAGTTGGAGGTATACTTTGCGGAAAAACAGCTTCGCCTCCGGGATGTCCCGGTGAAAATACTATTGATAGCAGCAGTGTTCGCCTGTTTTCATTTGGCACCAATTTATCTGTACATAAAAATCTGGCTCGATTTATTAAACTGCAATTTAAAGAAGAAGCTCAGCAGGTTATTGATATCCCATATACCATTCACATCATGAATGCAGAGGATAGAACAGGTCGAGGTGGCGATCATATTCCATTTAGGCAGCAGGGCTTTGCATCTATACGAACCACTTCAACACATGAGCATGGTGATGCACAAATTAACACGAACTATTCCGACAGGCAGCATAGCACAAGAGATGTATTGGGTAAAGATGAAAATGCAGACGGAACCCTGGATAGTGTGTATGTAAACATGAATTATTTGAAAAGAAACGTAATGGTTAATGCAACAGCACTAGCAATGGCAGGAATAGGCCCTGCTGCAATTCCACAATTTGAATTGGGTAATGATGGCAACGGCATTACCATTCGCATTACTCCTATTCTTGGCATTTCCAAATATAGAGCAGGTGTAAGAACCACACGAAACGACTTTGATACCATTTTAGACATGAATGGCATTACTGAAACAAAACTATATGGCGTAAAAAAGGATACGTTTTATTTTATAACTGTAATGGCCGTTGATGCAAACGGTATTGAAAGTAGGTTTGCACAGGAAAAACAAGTGAAAGCCATAACACAGGCACCAACAGGAATACAAAGACTAAATAAAGAAATCCGTTTAATCGAATTGCTGCCAGCTGCTCCAAACCCTTTTGATGAAACAACAACAATTGGTGTAATGGTTAACCAATTACCCGATGAAAAGCAGGCAGTAATTATAATTAGTGACGCTGCAGGAAAGAACATAGCCTATTTGCCCTTTACACTTCAAAATGGATTAAACGAAATTTTATATGAACATGGATTTGGCCAGAACGGCCTGTATTACTATTCTCTGCAAATAGGTAATAAAATCTATGATACACGTAAGCTTATTTTTAATAAGTAGGGCTGATATTTATCCTTACATTTGCCTTATGAACTTATACGATAAAATTAAATCAGGCACATTTTTAATAGCAGGGCCTTGTGTAATAGAAAATGAAGATATGGTGATGCGTTTGGCAGAAAAGATTGCCGGTATAGCAGACGAATTAAAACTAACTTATGTTTTTAAAGCTTCCTTTGATAAGGCCAACCGCACTTCGCTAGATTCATATAGGGGCGGTGGTTTGGAAAGCGGACTAAAAGTTTTGCAAAAGGTTAAAGACCGTTTTAATCTGCCTGTAACTACAGATATACATGAAAGCAACCAAGCAAAAGCCATTGGTGAAGTTGTAGACATAATACAAATTCCGGCTTTTTTATGCAGGCAAACAGACTTGCTGGTAGAATCTGCAAAAACTGGTAAAATCGTAAACATTAAAAAAGCACAATTCCTTTCGGGATTTGACATGAAGCATGCAGTGAAAAAAGTTGAGGGTGCAGGCAATAAACAAATTATTTTAACAGAAAGAGGAACCATGTTTGGTTACAATAACTTGGTGGTTGATTTTAGAAACCTAGTTGATATGAAAACGTTTGGCTATCCTGTTTGCATGGATGTAACGCATAGCGTGCAACGCCCCGGTGGACTTGATGGTAAAAGCGGAGGTAATAGAGAATATGCTCCATATATGGCTAAAGCAGCTGCTGCAGTTGGTGCAGATGGATTTTTCTTTGAAGTACATGAAGACCCGCAACATGCCATGAGTGATGGGCCCAATATGATCCCACTTCATGAGTTTAAATTGTTGCTTGAAGAAACAATCATTCCGTTTAGGAAATAATGATTCATAGGTTCAGTAATTTTCTATTCAATACGAGTTTGCTATTTTCAGATTCGACTCCTATTTAATACATTCAGATACATGTTGCTGGAACAATCAGGGAAAATTAAGGCAGTTATTTTTGATATGGATGGCCTGCTCATTAATTCTGAACCCTACTGGAAACAAGCAGAGAAAAAGATATTCGGTGAATTAGGGTTGAACCTTGATGATGATATGCTCAGGCAGGTTATGGGATTCAGACTAAGTGAAGTTGTAAAGTATTGGTATGAGCTGCAACCCTGGCCACAACCTGATTTTAAAAAAACAGAGGAAGACATTTTAAATGATGTAACCGAACGCATTCTTCTCCATGCCGAAGCCATGCCCGGAGTATATGAGGTATTAGAAGAATGTAGATTAGCCGGTTATAAAATGGCTATTGCCTCCTCATCAGCTATGAGATTAATTGAAGCTGTTGTGAACAAACTAAATATAAGAAATTACTTTAATGTAACGTGGTCGGCAGAATATGAGCCATACGGTAAACCACATCCTGGTATATTTTTAAGTACAGCAAAATTACTTGGTGTAATGCCTGAACAGTGTGTGGTGCTTGAAGATGCAATAAATGGAGTACTTGCTGCAAAAGCTGCAAAGATGCCCTGCATAGCAGTTCCGGAAGAGGCTACTTATGATGATCCGCGTTTTGCTATAGCAGATAAGAAGATAAAGAGCCTAATACAGCTTACTGTTTCTTCCACTTAATACCGCAGCCAATGGCTTTTGTTTGACTTGTTGCAATGCTTTTACCTGAAAGTAATGCATCAACTGCTTGCTCTGCGTATTCTTCTTTTGCAGCAGA
>JBIIGU010000116.1:0-4510 GCA_044236275.1 Bacteroidia bacterium
CCTTACTGTCATTTGGATTAATATCACTATTGTTTTCTTGCGATTGGGCAAATAGGTTGCCTGCAAAAAAAAGCATTGCAGATAACGTGATTAGGCAGATGTGTTTTTTCATAATATTATTTTTTTAATTTGGTTTGATTAACTAGGTGCAAGTTAATTGCAGATTCATAATTGTAAAACACTGTATTCTATTTTATCAAATAAATACCCCAACAAGGGGATGAATTAGAGAACAATTAATGAAAAAAAACTGAATTGTACAATTATCCATCGTAAAAAACCACATCATGGGGCAGCCTGCTTTATTCATTTTAAAAGATGGGCTTTCAATTTAGTAGTTGTATTTATCCCTCCATCTCTTGTTAAGAAACAGCCTTATTTCCTCTTCTCTTTGGTTTTTGCCCGGTTTGTAAAGTAACGAACCACTTACTTGCTGGGGCATAAATTCTTGCTCTGCAAAGTTATTTTCGTGATGATGCGCATACTGATATTCTTTACCATAGTCTAAGGACTTCATGAATTTATTAGGCGCATTGCGTAAATGCAGAGGAACCGGTAATTCCCCATAGTTTGTAACCAATTTATAGGCATCTGTTATAGCTGTATAAGCAGAGTTACTCTTGGGTGAGGCAGCCATATAAGTAGCGCATTGCGATAATATGATTCGTGCTTCTGGCATACCTATCATCTGAATTGCTTGCATACAATTGGTAGCCAAAACCAATGCTGTAGGATTGGCATTGCCAATATCTTCACTTGCCAGTATTATCATTCTGCGGGCAATAAATACAATATCTTCACCACCATTGAGTAAACGGGCAAGCCAATAAACTGCGGCATTGGGGTCGCTTCCTCTTATTGATTTAATAAAAGCTGATATGATATCATAGTGAGCTTCGCCATCTTTATCATGCATGGCAATTCTTTGTTGCAGCAGTGCAGTAATGCTTTCGTTGGTAATAGTAATTTCATCTTGGGGCTGGTTAGCTACAAGTTCCAAAATATTCAGTAATTTTCTTGCATCCCCTCCTGAGAATGCAAGTAATGCTTCAGTTTCAGTTATTGTAAATTTCTTTTTACCAAGCAATTCGTCTTGTGCTATAGCCTGCTGAATGATTTTAAGCAGGGAATCCTCCTCTAATTGCTTTAATATATACACCTGGCAGCGTGAAAGCAATGCGTTATTTACCTCAAATGAAGGGTTCTCTGTAGTGGCACCAATTAAAATTATATTGCCATTCTCTACTGCCCCCAGCAGCGCATCCTGCTGGCTTTTATTGAAACGATGTATTTCATCCAAAAACAACAATACCTTGCCGTATAATTTAGCCTCCTCAATAATTTTTCTTACTTCTGCTACACCTGCACTAATGGCGCTTAATTGATAGTAAGGTAAGCCTAATTCTTTACCAATAATTTTTGCCAATGTGGTCTTTCCTACGCCAGGAGGCCCCCAGAAAATCATTGAAGGAATAAACTTTTGTTTTAAGGCAAGGTATAATGGCGCACCTTCACCGGTTAAATGCTCTTGGCCAATGTATGATAATAAACTATTGGGTCTTACACGCTCTGCAAGCGGTTTGAGGTTAGTCATAAGAAAAGTTTAAATTGCGTTGCGCTATGCACTTTCAAATTAACAGAAATTCTATTTGCCTTGTATCAATGCTTTTGTTTTTTACGGCATTGAAAGCACAAACAACCGATTCACTTAATTTATATCTTAAAGAAGGATATGCATCTTACTATGCCAATAAATTTAATGGACGCATAACCACAAGTGGAGAGCGCTTTAGCAATAAACAACTCACTGCAGCACACCGCACACTGGCTTTTGGAACATTGGTGAAAGTAACCAATACAAAAACAGGGAAATGGGTTATATTAAAAATTAATGATAGGGGGCCGCGCTCACGCAAACGTATAATTGATGTAACACGCAGGGCAGCTAAGCATTTGGGTATGCTCAATGGTAAAGGTATTGTGTGGGTTAGGGTAGAGGAACTGCCTTCGCAAAATTTACCAAAGTTAAAATGAGGAGAACCATCGAACTAACAAACGACTTTAAATTAAAGGCATTGCATTGGGCAGCTGTTCATAGCTTTGCATGTGTTTTGGATAATAATCATCAGGCCAATGCATTGAATATTTCTGATATTGAACTGCTTGTTGCATCAGGCCATAAAGCCAAACTCGTTTGTGATGTAAAGGGTGCTTTTGACCAATTGAAAGACTTTACCACCAGGCACAAAGGGGAGTGGATAGTAGGTTATCTTACCTATGATTTAAAAAATGATGTAGAGCAATTAACCTCCAATCACCCCAATCACATTGGATTTCCTGCATTGTGTATGGTTGTTCCGGAAAAAATGCTGGCAATTAGCAATGAGGGTGTTGTTATTTCCGGTGATAATTGGATTGAAGAAATTGAACAATTTAATTTGCCTCCTAAAGAAGTTTCAGAGCCTGTTTCTATAAAGCCAAGGGTGAGTCGAGAAGATTATTTGAAAACGGTTGAGGCAATAAAACAGCACATTATACAAGGCGATGTTTACGAGTTGAATTATTGTGTAGAGTTTTATTCATCATCTTCAAGAATAAACCCTTTGCAGGTATATGCCGATCTTCTTAAAAAATCTCCTGTTCCTTTTGGCGCATTTGTTAAATCCAACGGATGCTATTTGATGTGCGCAAGCCCAGAGCGTTTTCTTAAAAAAACCGGCAATAGAATGCTCTCTCAACCCATAAAAGGAACCAGTAAACGTGGAGTGAATGAAGCCGAGGATATTGCACTTAAACAAGCGCTTTTAAACTCAGAAAAAGAGCGGGCTGAGAATTTGATGATTGTGGATTTGGTTAGAAACGACCTTGCTCGGTCAGCCAAGACCGGAACAGTAAAGGTTGAAGAGTTATTTGGTATTTACTCTTTTGAGCAGGTGCATCAAATGATATCTACTGTTTCTGCAACACTGGCAGATGGCATACATTGGGTAGATGCATTGAAATATGCATTTCCGATGGGCAGTATGACAGGAGCACCTAAGATTAGTGCCATGCACCTTATTGAGCAATATGAGCGGACAGCCAGAGGGTTATACTCGGGCGCAGTAGGTTATATTACACCCGAAGGAGATTTTGATTTTAATGTTGTGATTAGGAGCTTGCAATACAATTCAATAAACCAATTCCTAAATTTTGAAGTAGGCGGTGCCATCACCTATGACTCCATACCCGAAAAAGAATATGAAGAATGCCTGATTAAGGCGGGTGCCATACTAGATACCCTTTCTTCACTGAGCAATTAATCTTGGTTTATTCAATATATTCTAACATAAAGTATCCGTATTTCTTTCATTTTTTACTTTGATGCTGGCCTGTATATTTGCCAACCTAATTACAATCTGAATAATATGAACGGATTTTTTAATGTGCCTGTTCCACAGAATGAACCGGTTTTAAATTATGCACCAGGAAGCGCGGAGCGCACAGCACTTAAAGCGGCACTTGCTGCTGCCCGAAGCAAGGAACTGGATATACCTATGTATATAGGTGATAAAGAGGTGCGCAGCAATAAAACCATGGATATCCGTCCGCCACATGACCACAAGCACGTATTAGGCAAGTTTTATATTAGTGATGCGCAGCATGTAACAGAAGCCATTGAAGCGGCTCTTGCTGCAAAACCAAAATGGGAGGCACTTGCCTGGGAGCAACGTGCGGCTATCTTTTTAAAGGCGGCTGAGCTAATTGCAGGGCCATATCGTGCAAAATTGAATGCTGCTACAATGCTTGGGCAGAGCAAAAATGCTTTTCAGGCAGAGATTGACAGTGCTTGTGAAATTATAGACTTCTTAAGGTTCAACGTTTATTTTATGAGCCAGATATACAAAGACCAACCGCAGAGCGCAAAAGGTATCTGGAATCGAATTGAATACAGACCACTCGAGGGCTTTATATACGCGCTAACACCATTTAATTTTACCGCCATTGCAGGTAATTTGCCAACCAGTGCCGCCATGATGGGCAATGTTGTGGTATGGAAACCCAGCAATACACAAGTGTATTCTGCCAACGTGCTGATGGAAATATTTAAGGAAGCCGGGATTCCGCCAGGCGTTATAAACCTTATTTACCCAAGCGGACCGGTTGCAGCGGAAGTTATTTTTAATCACCCTGATTTTGCCGGCATTCATTTTACCGGTTCTACCGGTGTGTTTCAGGATATCTGGAAAACCATTGGTAACAATATTCATAAATTTAAAACTTATCCGCGAATAGTAGGAGAAACCGGGGGTAAAGATTTTGTTGTGGCACACCCCTCGGCAGATGTAAAGGCTGTTATTACAGCACTTTCCAGAGGTGCTTTTGAATACCAGGGGCAAAAATGCTCTGCTGCTTCACGTGCCTATATTCCTACCAATATGTGGGATGAAGTAAAAGCCGGATTGATAAAAGATATACAATCATTTAAGGTTGGACCGGTAGAAGATTTCAGAAACTTTGTGAATGCCGT
>JBIIGU010000117.1:0-4492 GCA_044236275.1 Bacteroidia bacterium
TCAGAGCTTACTGCCTGGCCAAATAGAGCAATTAAGCATCCACGCTACATTGATTCATACTCCGCTAAATACCATTGAAGACAATGGAGGCGGTAGTGCCCGCTGCATGATGGCTGAAATTTTTCTTCCTAAAAAATAGTTGTTTCAGGTTTAGAAAAAAACCAATTAAAATCACAAAAAAAGTTCACAATTTGTTCATGTGTATTTTCTATCATTGCATCGGTTTTTTTATTCCCCATCAATTCAATATAAAGCAAAACAAACATTGGCAGCTTTACCCGTAAAAAACAAGTACATTGATCTGATTAATCAGACCTTTTATTTCCCGCGTCATGGCTTTGAGGTGCGCAACAACAATCTTTATTTTCACGACATCAACTTAATGGAAGTGATTAAGGATTATGGCACGCCACTTAAGTTTACGTATTTACCAAAAATCGGGTCTCAGATAAATAAAGCCAGAACTTTGTTTAATCAGGCTATTGAGAAGTATGATTATAGAGGCAATTATAATTATTGCTATTGCACCAAAAGTTCACACTTTAGTTTTATACTCAATGAGGTGCTTAAGAACAATGCTGATATCGAAACCTCCTCAGCTTTTGATTTGGATTTGATACAAAACCTGCATGAGCAGGGTAAGTTTGGCAAGGAAAAGTATATTATTTGCAATGGTTATAAAACGGAGCAATACGCTAAAAATATGGCTGCATTTGTATCTAAGGGATTTGAGAACCTGATTTGCGTGATGGACAATCCGGAGGAGTTGGATGTGATTGAAAAGCATATGAAAGGCCCAGTTAAGCTGGGTATGCGCATTGCCACAGAGGAAGAGCCTGGATTTTTGGTATATACCTCAAGGTTGGGCATGAGCTATAAAGGTGTGGTTGATTTGTATAATCAGCGCATCAAAAACAATCCGGCTTTTAGCCTAAAAATGATGCACTTTTTTGTAAACTCCGGCATTAAAGACACCACATACTACTGGAGCGAACTAACCCGTTTGGTTAATGTTTATTGCGATTTGAAAGAAGTATGTGCTGAGCTTGATACCATTGATATTGGTGGCGGTATGCCAATTTATACCTCCTTGGGTGTAGAGCATGATTATCCATACATGATAGATCAGATAGTATACTACATTAAAACCATTTGCGAATCTAGAGGTGTGCCTGAACCGAATATCATTACCGAGTTTGGCTCATTTACTGTAGGGGAGAGTGGTGGCATTTTGTATTCCATTATAGGACAAAAGCAGCAAAACGATAAGGAATTGTGGTATATGATAGATAGCTCATTTATAACCACCTTACCTGATACCTGGGGAATAGGACAGAAATTTATTTTACTGGCCATTAATAATTGGGATAAAGAGTTTCAGCGCATTAATTTAGGAGGTCTAACCTGCGATAGTCAGGATTTTTATAATAGTGACACGCATACCAATCAGGTATTTCTGCCAAAACTCAATGGAGAACCATTATACATGGGATTCTTCCATACCGGAGCCTACCAGGAATCTTTGGGTGGGTATGGCGGAATTCAGCATTGCCTTGTGCCAGCACCGAAACATGTAATTATTGATAAAAAAGAGGACGGAACCCTTACCTATCAAGTATTTGCGCAGGAACAGGGTGCAGAGGCCATGATGAAAATTTTGGGGTATTGAGGCTAAATATTTGCCATTGTAAAAAAATGTTTTTACCTTCGCCACCCATTAAAGCAGACAACTATGTTTACCCGTTACAAAAGAAAAGACAGATTAAATAAAACAGTATCTCGTCAGCGCAAGCAATTGCTTAAAAAGAATAGCAAGCTGGTTAACTCCAAATCGCCAAACACTGAAAAAGTTGTTATCGTAGAAGACTAATTCTTTTACCAAGCCCATACTAACAGAAAAGGAGCCTATCGGCTCCTTTTTTTATGGTCAGCAGTGTTATTTCCCTGCCAATTCTTTTAGTTTTTCCTGAAGTTTAAATTCATCACCTTCTACATATCCGTTGTGTGACCACACAACTGTTCCTGTCTTGTCAAGAACAATGGTGTATGGAACATTTTGGCCGTTGAGGGCTCTCAGTAAGTCTCTGTTAACATCAAGCAAAACTTCATACTCCCAACCCTGACCTGCAACATAAGGTTTTACCTTTAGCACATTCCTAGAGTCGTCTATGGAAACGGCAACTAACTCTACATTGTATTCGTTTTTCCAGGTTTCATAAAGCGTTTCATGAATATTGTTCAACTCTTTTTTGCACGGGGTGCACCAAGTAGCCCAAAAGTTTATGATAATAATTTTGCCGGCTTTAGAGTATTCAGAAGTGTTTTTATTCTTCCCATTTATGTCTTTAAGAACAACTTCGGGCATGGTTTGGCCATTTTGTGCAAATGATCCCATTGCCAGACAGAAAAATAGAATGATTGCAGCTGTTTTTTTCATATCTTAATTTATTTCAGGCGTGAATATAGTAGATAATAATTGTTTAAAAACTGATTAAACTCAAAATACTTAAAAATGGCTGTCTCACGAGATAAGGTTTGTACCTTAATGATTAATTTAAACAGGCACAGTTTCATGCTTACGTACTTTTAAAACAACAAATTTACTGGTTGGTGTATTGCTTTTTTCTGCCACACTGTTAATAGGAACCAAAACATTGGTTTCAGGGAAATACGTTGCTGTGCATTGTTCCGGTATATTAAAAGCAACCACTATAAATTTACGTGCAACACGTTCTATGCCATCATGGTAATTGTAAAGGTCTACAATATCTCCTGCTTGCAAATCATGGCGCACCATATCTTTCTCATTCATAAAAATTACTCTACGCTCATTAAAAACACCTCTGTAGCGGTCGTTTAAGCCATAAATAGTTGTATTAAAATGATCATGGCTTCGCACCGTCATCATCATTAACTCATCAGGCTCAAGCTGATTGGTGGTAAGTTTGGCCACATTAAGCATGGCTTTTCCGGAAAATGTGTTGAATCGACCGTTTCGAGCAGCATTGGGCAAATAAAATCCACCGGGTTCAAGCACTCTCTTGTTGTAGTTTGTAAATCCCGGAATAGTTTGCTCAATATCCTCTCGTATGTGATTATAATGCTGCATGTATTTATTCCAGTTTACCTTGCTTCGTTTACCCAGGGTGGCTTTGGCAAGGTTGCATACAATCAGGCTTTCACTCATCAGTTCATGGCTAACAGGCTTTAAATTACCTTTACTCATTTGAATAACACCCATTGAATTTTCGCAACTGATAAATTGCGCCTCTCCATTGAGTATATCTTTATCACTTCGGCCATAGGTTGGTAAAATCAATGCCTCCTCACCGGTAATGAGGTGACTTCTGTTTAATTTGGTGCTTACTTGCACTGTGAGTTTGCAACGTTGCAGCGCCTCAGCTGTAAATTTTGTATCAGGTGTGGCTGAAAGGAAATTGCCACCCATTGCAAAAAAAACTTTTCCTTTGCCCTCGTGCATAGCCTTTATGCAATCTACCACATCATAACCATGGTGTTGCGGAGGTTTAAAACCAAATACCCGTTCAATGCTATCTAGAAAAGTTTGTGGTGGTTTTTCATAAATACCCATAGTTCGGTCACCCTGAACATTGCTATGCCCGCGCACGGGGCAGGTTCCGGCACCGGGTTTGCCAATGCTGCCTTTTACTAGAAGCATATTTACCACCTCTTTTATGGTATCTACCGCATTTTTATGTTGGGTTAATCCCATTGCCCAACATGCAATAATTTTCTTTTTATGCATGATGGCTTGGGTCGTTTGCCTAATTTGTTCAAGACTTATTCCAGAGTTGATGCATAATTCATCTAAGGAATACTGATCTATATTTTCAACCAGTGCATCATAACCAAGGGTGTGCTCCTTAATAAATTCGTGGTCAAAAACGGTACCCGGATTTTTTCTTTCTTCCTCCAGCATCAGCTTCATAATGGCTTTCAGCAAAGCCATATCGCCATTTATTTTAACCTGAAGAAAAATATCAGTTAATCGTGCTTTAATTCCCAATGCGCCTTTCACGGTTTGCGGATTGCTAAATGCAACAAGACCAGTTTCCGGTAATGGGTTTACAGAAATAATGGTGCAGCCGTTTTCTTTTGCTTTTTGCAATGCGCTTAGCATACGCGGATGATTGGTGCCCGGATTTTGCCCAAGAATAATGATTACTTCAGCTTCGTAGAAATCTTCCAGTGTTACAGAACCCTTGCCAATACCAACGGTTTCATTTAATGCAACACCACTGCTTTCATGGCACATATTGGAGCAATCGGGTAGGTTATTGGTTCCATACTCGCGCACAAAAAGTTGGTATAAAAAGGCGGCTTCGTTACTGGTGCGACCTGATGTATAAAAAATGGCTTCATCCGGTGATGATAAATTATTCAGATGTTTTGCAATAAGTGCAAACGCATTATCCCAGCTTATAGGTTGATAGTGTGTGCCACCTTTGGGTAAATACATGGGTTGTGCCAC
>JBIIGU010000118.1:0-4458 GCA_044236275.1 Bacteroidia bacterium
CGGCAAGGTGGTTTCTATGCCACTTATTTTATAATCGGAAATTGCCCTAATCATTCGATTGATGGCTTCTTCTCTTGTTTTTCCAAAAGTAATAAGCTTGGCAATCATCGGATCATAATGAATTGGAATTTCCATGCCTTCTTCAAAAGAGTCGTCTACGCGTATACCATAACCTTGGGGTACTTTATAGGTTTTTAACTTACCAATATCCGGTAAAAAGTTATTGGCAGGATCTTCTGCACAAACCCTAAGTTCAATGGCATGACCTTTTATCGTTAAATCATGTTGGGTGTAGCCCAACTTTTCTCCCCTTGCTACACGTATTTGCTCCTTCACCAAATCCAAACCAACAATTTGCTCGGTAACCGGATGCTCCACCTGCAAGCGGGTATTCATTTCCAGAAAATAAAAATTCAATTGTTCATCTACCAGAAATTCCACCGTGCCTGCACCTGTATAATTGCAAGCCTTAGCAACGTTTACTGCTGCTTCGCCCATCTGTTTTCTTATTTCAGGGGTAAGGCAGGAGGAGGGCGCTTCTTCAACCAATTTTTGATGCCTGCGTTGTATGGAACATTCCCGCTCAAACAGGTAAACAAGATTCCCGAAATTATCTCCCAGTATTTGTATTTCTATATGTCGGGGCGAACCCACATACTTTTCAATAAAAACTGCTCCATCTCCAAAAGCAGAAATTGCTTCACTTTGGGCCAGCTTAATTTGCTCTTCAAACTCCGACTCTTGGTTTACAACACGCATACCTTTGCCACCTCCACCTGCGGAAGCTTTAATAAGAACAGGATAACCGATTGAGGCTGCAATTTTTTTTGCAGCCTGCACATCTTGTATGGCTTCTTTGGTGCCTGGCACCATAGGAACATTAAATTTTTCTACCGCCTGCTTGGCTCCTATTTTACTTCCCATGGTGCGCATTGCATCACCGGTTGGTCCAATAAAAGTGATGCCCGCTTTTTTAACCTTATCTGCAAACTCAGCGTTCTCAGATAAAAATCCATATCCCGGATGTATGGCATCGGCACCGGTTTTTTGAGCCACTTCTATAATTGTATCCATCTTCAGATAGGATTGACTGGAAGCAGCAGGGCCAATGCAAACAGCCTCATCTGCGTATCTTACATGCAGTGCATTTCTATCTGCTTCGCTAAAAACAGCAACAGTTTTAATTCCCATTTCTTTTGCTGTGCGCATTACACGCAGGGCTATTTCTCCTCTGTTGGCTACCAGTATTTTTCTCATGTTAGTTAATGATTTTTCGGAAACAAACCTAAATAAAATTTAGGCATTGGCAAATTACAGCACTCTTGTTCTGCGAGCATTAGGTGCACCCCAAACCAAATTTACACCCAAACGTAAAGAGACATTACGGGCACTTTCAGGAAAAAAATAAAAGAGCACATTATCCTGAACAAAATATATCTGTGCGGCACCCCATTTAACGGCAGTACCAAAACCTAGATTGTTAAAAGAGCCATTGAAATAACTATAATTGGCGGTTAAATCCCAATTGGTACCAACTTGCCTAGAATAAGCCAAGGTAAATGCCGGCCTCCATTGTTCTGCAGCATATTGACCTTGTAATAGAAGGCCCACCCTATCTCTGAGGGTTAGCTCATAATCGGCACCAACAGTAAATCGTGCAGGCAGCCATGCAGTAAAACCTTCTTTGCTTCCTTTTGCCGTTTCAAATAAGGCGCCCAAGCTATCCAAGTATCTTTGACGAAAATCTGCATCTTCTAGTTGTTCATAAGAAAATCCTCCAAACTGCACGTCTACCTCTTTAAATTTATATTGATACGCGCTTGACTGCCAGTTGATGTATCCTAAATCAAGTATGGAACCATGCACCATCAGCCGCGGATTAATCCAGTAAGTCATTCCCAAATCAACAGCATAACCTCTGTTATCTGTTAATTTATCAGCACTTACAGCAAAATTCTTTTCCTCTGGGCTTACTGCTTGTCCATCTATGGTATCCAGCAGTATTGGCACCAAACCTGCCGCACGAACTGTACCTCCTACTTTAACCCTGGTTTCAAATGGGGCATTAGCTCCAATGGTATAATTGGCCCTTAAATCATTGCTTGATAAATACCCTGCCCCTGAGAGATATTTAAATCGAGCCCCAACAGAAAACCTTTCAAATTCTCTGGCTACGCTCACTCCTAATTCCGTATATGCCAAACTATTTACCATTAGACCTTTTATATCAACCGATTGTCCAATGAATGAGCCATTGCCCTTTACGATAAAATCAAAAAAAGTTTTATCAATTTCTACAAAGTTGCTTACCCTAGTGGTGAGGTTAATTCCAACCTGGTAATTTTTTATGGGTACTTGTACATTGATAATATCAAGTCCTAAAAACTGATTTACACCAAAGCTGGCTGTATTAATTTCATTGCTTAATTTATCTAAGTCTAGCGCTTCGCCTGATTTGGCAGACAAAACAGTATTGATGTCTATGCCACGTAAATTTACGTTCAGATTGATATTCCCTAAGACAGGAACAGGAACGCCTACACTTGTTCTATAAGGAGAAACAAATGCCGGATTGTACATGGAAGCCTGACGCGTGCGCCTTAGAAAAGAAACCGTTGTTTCTGTTTGCGCATTAACTGAAACAACATCGGCAACTGCTGCAATGATTAAAAGAAAAAATAATCTTCTCATAGCCTGGCCTTCACTTTAACATTGCCTTTAAAACCTGCCCTAACACGCAGATACTGGTTTTTATAAACCTTTACAAAGGGGAAAACACCATTGCTGTTTGAAGTTGCAGCCTTTGAAACAAAATCATAACTATCACACTCCCTGAGCAAATCAAATTGCTCTTTTGTTAGGGTTATATCATTAAAAGACTCTCCGGGCCTTATGATATTTCCATTGCCATCAACTACTGATCCTGGGATGAGCGTTGGATTTGTAGGCAAAAGAAAAACTGAAACGGAAGAATCAACACCATTAATGATTGCTTTTTTTCTAAAATCAATTTGAAAATCTGCCGTAAAGGGCAAATAGTTCTCAGCAAAGAAACTAAGCGTTGCTCCATTTTGTCCTATATTCAAATCTATACCAGGATCCGGTTTAAGATCTTCATCGGTGATAGGGCTCAAAGTACCAGGTGTTTTGATTACATATTTCAATACTTTTAAATCCAATGGTACTCTGGCCTCAGATGAAACCTTGAATGCATTATCCCATATTAAAAAATTATCTTCAGAACTCCTCTCCAGATAATTGGCTGTAAACTCCAACTCGTACTTTATATTTTGCGGTGCTGTAGAAATAAGAGAGTCGATATTTGAGTTATTCTTATCAATAATATATTCACTGTAAACTTTCTCACCAATTTGTAAAGGATAGGCAAGGGTAAAAGTATCTTTAAGCGGATCAATAGATACCGGAATATTCTGACCTGATGCAGAAGTAACAACAAGATTTGATATTTTACAGGTGAGAGGCATACCAATTGCATTTTCAAGCCTGAAAATAAGCTTGGGGTCATTTAAAAAAAGATTACGCTCAATTTGCTTCTCAAAAATATCAAAGCTGGTATTTTCAGAGGTATTAAGAATATTAATTTTGCCAAGGTATCCTTTAATAAAACTGTATTCATCTATCTTAAATGTTTCGGTCACCGTAATGAGGTCGTTAACATCCACAGGCTGACCAGGATTTTTAATTAGATCAAGCTCTAAAAGATAAGGCACAACATTATAGCTAATTCCCCCATCAGAAAGGTCAACATCATACCCATCAAGAATAATTGTTTTGTTTACCACCTGAGGCAGCTGCCCGTTAAAAATAGCACGAATTGTGTCGACCAAGGGAATACCGTTTCTTGTAATGGTAGGATAGGTTGTGATAAGAGTGGTATTGTGTCTAAAACGAGATGATATATTAATAATGAATGAGCCTTTTCTTATTCGGTAAGACTTTAGTCTTTCCTTATTATCAGTTTTAAAAACAGCATAACTGCTAAATGTGCTGGAAAAACGTCCAAGCGCATCAAACTGTGCAAGCATTCCTGCATCCATTTTTAACTCATACCCTAAATTCACCTCCGGTATCTTTACCAATTGTCTTGGGCTTAAACTATCTGTATCAGCGAATAGAAAAGTCATGAATTGGTTTGAGTCGGTTTCTAGAAAACCTGCCGCACTATTATCATTGTATAACTTACTAATGCTTACAGAAGCGTCCAGTAATGGAAGTGCAAAATCCGGAGACGCCTCAATAGATTTAATGCCTTCCAATTCTTCTAATGCATCTTTGAAACAAGACGATAAAGAAAGCACTAATGATAAACATAAAATAAAAAATAAACCTTTTGGGTTCTTCATGCATCGGATATTTGTTCCGAATATAAACATTTTTCCTTATTTCACTTTATACAGCACCAGGTTATTCATTGCATCTGTATAAATCAAACAAGCA
>JBIIGU010000119.1:0-4455 GCA_044236275.1 Bacteroidia bacterium
TTTTTTTGCACGAGTGTAAAGAGAGTCAGAAGGGCTTTCTTCTTGCTCAATAACCCCCATATAAGTGATGAGGTTGGTTACAGAATCAATATTAAGCTTAATTCTTTCGTAGGGCTTAGCGATGGGTGCTGCCGGCTGCTGCTCTGATTCACCACCTTCGGCAGCTTGGCTAGAGGTTGTATCGGTTGCGCCCATATCAAAACCTGGCGAATTTGGATCCTGAACCTGCGCCAATGCACAGTAAGAAAATATGGTACACGCTATCAACAGTATTTGTTTCATTTCTTTAATTCGGTAAGTTTATGTTTCTTGGTTTTACTAAGAGCACCAAAAATAGGGAATCATTTTATTTTTCATAACGCCATAGTATCGATATTTTTGACACTTTATAACATTTACGCAAGCCGCTTGTTTACTAAATAGTGCAGAAACACGTATATACCATTTCAGAAATGTGCCAAAAGGCTGAAATAACGCAAGTGGTTATTTCGCCAGGCTCTCGCTCCGCTCCGCTTACTTTGGCATTTGCCAGCAATCCTTACTTTACCTGCCACTCTGTTACTGATGAACGAAGTGCGGCATACATGGCATTGGGCATAGCCAGACAACTGAAGCGGCCGGTTGTTCTTGTTTGCACCTCAGGAACTGCCGCACTTAATTATTTTCCTGCCATTGCTGAAGCCTTTTTTCAGCAAGTACCTTTGATTGTGCTTACAGCTGATCGCCCACCGCAACTCCTACATCAGCAAGACGGGCAAATGATTGTTCAGAAAAATGTTTACGGTAACCATGTGCTTGCATCATATGAATTGCCTTGTTATTTGCACGGAAAAGAAAACCAGAAAGAAGCCGCAGGCATAATGGCCAAAGCAATTGCCGCTTCATGCAGCCATTTGCAGAGAGGCCCTGTGCATATAAATATTCCGCTAATTGAACCGCTTTATGAGACAATATCCCAAAGCTCATCCTATACATCTTTACCGGATATTGCCACTACCCATTTTCCTGAATACAAACTTGGCTATGATGTTATGCAGTGCTGGGAAAAAAGTAGCCGTGTGCTGGTTTTGGCGGGCGCTGCAGAGCCTGATATAGAACTTTTTACTGCCCTTAAATTTTTATCTGAAAACCCTAAAGTAGTAATTGCCTCCGATATTGTTTCTAATCAACACAGCATAGCAGATGTTAGCTGTTTTGATTTTATAATAGGGCATGCCGATGAGAAGCTATTGAAAAACCTGTCTCCTGATTTGCTTGTATCTTTTGGCGGACCCGTATTGTCAAAAGCTGTAAAAGGGTGGCTGCAACAACAAAAACAGATGGCACACATTCGCATTCAAACACATCAACCGCTGGTTAATACCTATCAAAATGTAACCCATGCGGTATATGCAAAGCCTGCTGATGTTTTGAAACAATTGTCTCTGCTTCCGGTTCAACAAAAAAATAAAACATGGAAAAATCTATGGCAGCAAACCGATAAGCTAAGCAGGTACAGAATCAAATCTTTTGTTGAGCGCAATAAAAACAGTGAGCTTGCTATTGCAGAAAACATTTTACAGCACTTACCGGATGGCATAGATTTACACCTAGCCAACAGCAGCACTATCAGATATGCAAGTTTGCTTGGCATACACAACCATAGTTGGATTGTGCATGGCAATAGGGGCACTAGCGGTATTGACGGATGCTCGGCTACAGCAGTGGGTGCAGCATTGGTAAATAACAGGTTAACGATTTTACTTAGTGGTGATTTGGCATTTATGTATGACAGCCACGCATGGTGGATTGATGAAATTCCTGATAATATAAGAGTAGTTGTAATTAACAACGGTGGTGGTGGCATTTTTAGCCTTATCCCCGGCCCTCATATTAATAAAAAACAAACCCGTTTTTTTACCACACCACATAAACAAAACATTGAGCAAATAACTTTGCAATACGGAATGGAATACTACTTTTGCCGCGACTTGTCCGGTTTGGAGCAAATGTTAAATCGCTTTTTTGACCCAAGAGGTAAAGCGGCAGTGCTCGAAATAAAGACCAACATGAAGGAAAATGCAAAAGCATTTAAGGCATTCAGAAAAATAAAATTACTATAAAAAATGGAAAGTAAATACGCATGGCAAACCATCAAAGAATATAAGGAAATTAAGTTTTCTTTCTTTGAAGGCATTGCCAAAATAAGCATTAACAGGCCCGATAAACACAATGCCTTTACTCCGCTGACAGTAAAAGAAATGAGTGAGGCAATGGAACTTGCCCGCCAAGATGAAAACGTATATTGTGTAATACTAACCGGTGAGGGCGGCAATGCTTTTTGTAGTGGTGGCGACCAAAGCGTGCGTGGCCATGGCGGCTATGTGGGCGATGATGGCGTGCCCAGATTAAACGTGTTGGACTTACAAATGCAAATTCGCAGAATACCCAAGCCGGTTGTAGCTATGGTAGCTGGCTGGGCCATTGGCGGTGGTCATGTATTGCACGTAATTTGTGATTTGAGTATTGCGGCAGAGAATGCACGCTTTGGACAAACAGGACCAAAAGTAGGCAGTTTTGATGGTGGCTTTGGGGCAAGTTATTTGGCCAGAATTGTGGGCCAGAAAAAAGCCAGAGAAATTTGGTATTTGTGCGACCAATACAATGCACAAGAAGCTCTTGATATGGGTTTGGTTAACAAGGTTGTGCCGCTGGAAATGCTAGAAGATACTACCATTGAGTGGTGCAGAAAAATGATGGATAAAAGCCCCATTGCTTTGCGTATGCTTAAATCTGCATTTAATGCAGAGCTTGACGGGCAGGCTGGCATACAGGAGCTTGCCGGAAACGCTACCTTGCTATACTATCTAAGTGATGAGGCCAAAGAAGGTAAAAACTCATTTTTAGAGAAGCGCAAGCCCGATTTTAAGAAGTTCCCTAAATTTCCGTAAAAGCTATTTGTGTGTTTTGGAGTTGATTATTTAAACCCTATGGATGAAGGGCCTTTTTCAACCCTGGCTGCTTTCTCAAGAACCTCTTCTTTTAATTTGTCTTTATACTTTTGCATCTCATGGGCCAAATGCACATCGTGTGTGGCCAATATCTGAACTGCAAGCAAACCTGCATTTTTTGCATTGTTAATAGCAACTGCTGCTACAGGAACGCCTGCAGGCATTTGCACGATAGATAACAACGAATCCATTCCATCAAGCGCTTTTAGTTTTACCGGAACACCAATAACAGGTAGAGAGGTAACAGAGGCAACCATGCCCGGCAAATGCGCAGCACCACCTGCTCCTGCAATAATTACTTTAAGGCCGCGATCCCGAGCTGTTTTGGCGTACTCCATCATACGCTCAGGGGTGCGGTGGGCAGAAACAACCGTTATCTCATATGCTACTTTAAAAGCATCGAGCACTTTTGCAGCTTCCTGCATCACTTCCAAATCGCTATCGCTGCCCATAATAATGCCAACCGTTTTGCTCATGATATGTTGCAATTAAAATTGTACTGCGAAGTAAGGGTTTTAATTTGAAAAAGGATATGACGCACAAAGCCTTACTAAGAAAAGCGATTGTAAGCGCTGCAAAAATGGGCCGAGAGCAAGTGAGATAAATTTAGAAAAAAGAAACTGCAGGTTTGGGGCGCATAGCCCAAGCTAGATAATTAGCGCTTTGGTGGTTTAGTGCTCAAATAATATGGGTTTTTATTTTAAAGTGCTTTTTAGGGAGCTAAAGTGCTGCAAAAGCCTTTCATTTTTCGAAGACGCTTTACCATAACCCTAGGCTTAGGGATGGAAGCGAAAAGCCCGCAGCCACAACTTGTTGTGGCGAGGACTTGCAGCGCACAGCCCGACCCCTAAATTGCTTGTAAGGCCTGTGCGCAAGCGCATGCATTTGGGGAAGCCCAAAAAAATTAATAATTATTTGCCCGCTACGAATGTGAGTGTTTGATGCACTTGTTGGGCCGTTTGCCTTGCTTGGGCAAGTGTTGGCGCAATAATGGTTACATGGCCCATTTTACGCATAGGTTTGCTTTCTTTTTTGCCGTATAAATGCACATACACACCCTGCATGGCACTTACCTCTTTAAGCCCTTGCAAGAGATAGGTGCCGTTTACACCAGGGCTTCCCAACAAATTCATCATTACTGCAGGTTGAATTAAATCTGTGCTGCCTAAGGGCAGGCCTGCCAAAATTCTTACCAGCTGCTCAAACTGTGAAGTGTAGCAAGCCTCAATGGTGTGATGTCCTGAGTTATGGGGCCTTGGGGCTACTTCATTAACCAAAACATCTCCGTTTTGCGTTAAAAACATCTCAACGGCAAATACCCCGGCACTGTTAAATGCCTGTATGGTTTGTTGGGCAATGGCTCTTGCTTTTTGTGCAGTTGCTTCATTGATTGTTGCCGGACAATCAAGAAAGGTTACAAGGTTGGCCTCGGCATCAAACACCATTTCTACTACCGGCCAAGTAA
>JBIIGU010000120.1:0-4428 GCA_044236275.1 Bacteroidia bacterium
AATCTATTTTACATATAAAAAGCCACTTCTCTATGAGGTGGCTTTTTTAGTTTAAGCAAATAGCTTTAAAGTGTTTATTTAAAATAAGTGTGAATGGGGTTCTACCATGCAAACACCTGTCTGCTTTAGTTGTATTACAGTAAGTATACTTCAAACTTCGAACTCAGAACTTCGAACTAATCTCAACCATTCATCGAAGCAAGAAATTCCTCATTGCTGCGTGTTCCTTTCATATTCTTCAACATTAAATCCATTGCTTCTTCAGGGTTCATATCAGCAATATGATTACGCAATACCCACATACGTTGCAGGGTTGATTTTTCAAGTAACAAATCTTCACGTCTGGTGCTAGATGATATAATATCAATAGCAGGATAAATACGTTTATTCGAAAGCTTACGGTCAAGTTGTAATTCCATGTTACCCGTACCTTTAAACTCTTCAAAAATGACCTCATCCATTTTAGAACCGGTTTCGGTAAGTGCTGTTGCAATAATGGTGAGAGAGCCACCATCTTCAATCTTACGGGCGGCACCAAAAAAGCGTTTCGGTTTATGAAGGGCATTGGCATCTACACCACCGGATAGTACTTTACCCGATGCAGGCTGCACTGTATTAAATGCACGTGCCATGCGTGTAATGGAGTCGAGCAGAATTACCACATCGTGTCCGCATTCCGTCATGCGTTTGGCTTTTTCCAGAACAATATTGGCCAGTTTTACATGCTTTTCTGCAGGTTCATCAAAGGTTGAAGCAACCACTTCCGCACGCACACTGCGTTGCATATCTGTAACCTCTTCAGGTCTTTCGTCAATTAATAAAATAATCAGATACACCTCAGGATGATTTTTTGCAATGGCATTGGCAATATCCTTTAGCAAGATGGTTTTGCCTGTTTTTGGCTGTGCCACTATCAGTCCACGCTGGCCTTTGCCAATTGGCGCAAGCAAATCAATAATACGTGTAGAGTAGGTTGTGGCATTATCTGCCAGTTTCAGTTTCTCATCAGGGAAAAGTGGTGTTAAATGTTCAAATGCTACCCTGTCGCGAACTTCAGTTGGCGTTCTTCCATTAATGGTTTCAACTTTAATCAGGGCAAAATACTTTTCACCTTCTTTTGGTGGGCGTATCGTTCCTCTCACCGTATCGCCTGTTTTAAGTCCCATCATTTTTATTTGAGACGGAGAAACGTATATATCATCCGGTGAGGGCATATAGTTGTAGTCAGATGAACGTAAAAAACCGTAACCATCCGGTATCAATTCCAGCACACCTTCTGCACTCACAATGCCTTCCAGCTCTGCAAGCAGGGCAGCTTGTTGCTGTATGCGTTCCATTCTTTCCTGTCTTTCATTGCGTTGTTTGTCTTTCCAGTTGTTGCCTTCTTCATTTGGGTTGTTCGACTGGTTTTCATCAGCAGCGGGTAAACTCACAGGATTATTTTCAATCAACTCGGTTGTCGATTCAGTAGTCGTTTTTTCTTCGGAATGCTTATCAGGAGAGGAGGCATTTAAGTCAAGTCCATCCAACAAACTTTCGGATGAGGTATCAACAATGCGTTCCTCAGGAATCACCTTGTCTGTTTTTTTAATGCGGGGCTTTCTTTGCTTTTTATCTTCTTTGCCTGCTGATTCTGATTGTATGGCAGCCATAAATTCTGCTTCAGGCATTTCCTGCATACGTTTAATAATTGAGTTGATGATAGCCTCTTTGTCTAGGCCTTTAGCATCTAAGCTAAGTTTGCCGGCAAACTCACGGAGTTCGGAAACCGGCATGTCATTCAGAGATTGAATGTTGAACATGAATAGTTTTTTATGAAATGATTTGTTTGAAATTATTATGCTCCAACGCGCGTTTCCTACAACAATTAGTGAACGGTGATGTATGTGAGCAGGAAGAATTTCCTGATGCAAGGATATGTATTATTTTCTAATAATACAAACTATTCGTTTTCTATAACCGCCATGAAAACGGTTTAGAAATAATTTAAAAAATTAGTTTACATCAAAATCTTCACCGGATTTTCCAAATAATCCTTCAGTGTTTTAAGGAATGCAGAACCCACAGCACCATCCACCACACGGTGGTCACAACTTAATGTAACTTTCATTACATGTGCTGCTTTTATCTGACCATTTTCTGCAATCACGGTTTCTTTGGCTGCGCCTACTGCTAAAATGCAGGCATCAGGCGGATTGATAATGGCTGTAAACTCGTCAATGCCAAACATACCCAAGTTAGATATTGTAAAGGTGTTGCCTTCAAACTCGTTTGGTTGCAGTTTTTTATTTTTTGCTTTATCGGCCAACAGTTTTACTTCAGCACTGATTTGTGGAATGCTTTTGTTATCGGCAAATTTGATAACAGGGACGATAAGGCCGTCATCTATTGCAACAGCTACGCCAATATGAATATGGTGGTTGTACCTGATTTTATCGCCCAGCCAGCTTGAATTTACTGCAGGGTTTTTACGCAATGATGCTGCAACAGCTTTCACCACAAAATCATTCATCGAAATTTTTACATCACTCAGCTCATTCATAGCCCTGCGCGCATCCATTGCCTTATCCATTATAATACTCATGGTAAGATAAAAATGCGGTGCTCCGTTTTTGCTTTCGCTCAATCTGCGTGCAATGGCTTTGCGCATTTGAGAAACGCTTACTTCTTCAAAACTTTCTTTACCTGTAAAAACAGGAGCAATACCTTTTCCTGATGAGTTGAAATTCTCTACATCTCTTTTCACAATTCTGCCGGCATCGCCAGATCCTGAAACACGGCTTATGTCAATTCCTTTTTCCTGAGCCAACTTTTTGGCAAGCGGTGAAGCTTTTACCCTGCTATCGGTAACCTGGGGTGCAGATATATTTGCAGGAGCAGAAGGGCTTTCGGTTTTTATAGGTTCAGCAGTAGTTGCAGCAGGTGCAGTTGGAGCAACAGGTGCAGTTGGAGCAGCAGGTGCAGTTGGAGCAGCATTTAATAATGCACTGATGTCTTCACCTTTCTGACCCACTATGGCTATTACCGCATCAACAGGAACGGTTCCGCCTGCAGGTATGCCTATATGCAATAAAGTTCCCTTCACATAATTTTCCAGTTCCATGGTGGCTTTATCGGTTTCTACCTCAGCCAAAATATCTCCGGGTTTAATATCATCGCCCACTTTCTTTAACCAACTTTGAATAACACCTTCTGTCATGGTGTCGCTCATTTTGGGCATGCGTATTACTTCAGCCATAATCTTAATTTCTAATTAATAAAAGTCAACAAAAATAAGAATAGAATTGATTTTAGCTAAAGGCCAACGTTTTTTGCTTGGGTTTGATTCTCAGCATTAAATAAATCAACCCATTTCGGGGTGCCGCAAATGGGTTGTTGAAAAACTTTTGATAACACTTCTTTGCCATGCGCGACATTCGTATCGGTAAACCCAATTCTTATGAACCAATACGAACAACTGTTAAAGCATATTTATGATGAGGGCGTTTTTAAAAGCGACCGCACCGGTACAGGTACAAAAAGTATTTTTGGTGCACAGTTAAGGTTTAATCTTTCAGAAGGGTTTCCGCTGGTTACAACTAAAAAAGTACACCTTAAATCTATTATTTATGAATTGCTGTGGTTTATAAAAGGAGAAACCAATACCAAATTTTTAACAGATAATGGCGTAAGTATTTGGGATGAGTGGGCTGATAAAGAAGGTAACCTGGGCCCGGTTTATGGTTATCAGTGGCGCAGTTGGCCAACGCCTGACGGTAAACATATTGATCAGTTGAGTGAGGTAATAGAGATGATAAAGAAGACACCCGACTCTCGCAGAATGATTGTGAGCGCATGGAATGTAGCTGATTTGTCAAAAATGGCGCTTATGCCATGCCATGCCTTCTTTCAGTTTTATGTGGCCGATGGAAAATTGAGCTGCCAGCTTTATCAGCGCAGTGCAGATATGTTTTTGGGTGTGCCTTTTAATATTGCCTCGTATGCATTATTAACCCTCATGATGGCGCAGGTATGTGGCTTGCAGCCGGGCGATTTTGTGCACACCTTTGGCGATGCTCATATTTACAGCAACCACTTTGAGCAGGTAGAGTTGCAATTGAGCAGAGACCCGCGCCCATACCCAACCATGAAAATAAATCCGGCAGTAAATAGCATATTTGATTTTACGTTTGCCGATTTTACACTTGAAAACTATAACCCGCATCCTGCCATTAAAGCACCGGTTGCCGTTTAAATAAACTTTCATCACCCATTGGTGTTATTATCTTGTCCAAATGAAATCATATAAAGAGCTTTATACTGCCGTTGAAACTCAAATTTCAGCTCTCAGCTTTACCGGCAATCCGCAAAATTTATACGACCCAATCGGATACATACTTTCTTTAGGAGGCAAGCGCCTTAGGCCCGTTTTGTGCTTAATGGCAAATG
>JBIIGU010000121.1:0-4419 GCA_044236275.1 Bacteroidia bacterium
CAGCAAATTAAAAATCTAAATGCGCAGTTGCGTTTCAGAAACACCATTATTGTATTTGTTGAAGTTGATGCAACCAATTTGTTTGAAGACAATTGGCTGTATGTGCATTCAACAGATTTGCGCACTGGGCGCATCACCAATTTCAGAAACTGGGTGCCACAACTGTATAAGGATAAAACCACCAGTATACTTGCTTTAGAATATTGGTGCTATGATGAAGATGATTTCTGGAAATGGACAGATGAAAAACTCAATAAATTAGGCGAGGAGGAAATTCGTAAGACAGGATTAATTGGCGAAGCTAAAATTTTACATGCACATACCTATCGCATTCCACGTTGCTATCCTGTTTACTCAAAAGGCTACAAGGAAATTCTGAACCCGGTTGAGCAATATTTAAGCAGCATTCAGCATCTGCATGTAATTGGCCGATATGGCGCCTTTAAGTACAACAACCAAGATCATTCCATACTTATGGGTATGCTGGCTGCTGAAAACATTTTGCAACAGGCAGGGCATAACCTTTGGGATATAAATACCGACTACGAAAGTTATCAGGAGAGTTCTGTAATTACTAAAACCGGATTGGTAAGAAAATGAGCAAAAAGAATACAACCAAACCTTCAGCAGAACAAATGAAAACTGTGAGCGACCAGGAGCTTACCTTTTTATTTGATGCCGCTAAAAAGCCCGATGATGCAAATATGGTGGCTCAGGCTTTATTAAAAGTGCGTACAGAGTCATCGTTAATTGTTTTTGATAAAAGTGGTGTGGTTGCAACCCTCCCCGATGTTTTAACACTCCAGGAAAAAGGCAAATGCCACGTTATAGATAATCTCAAGGATTGGGCAGAGCACTGCGGAAAAGTTGTTTATGTGGTTGATGATGCAGCTTCATTTATGCCACAGGCTCTGGTAAGTTGTTTTGCACTGAACAAAAAATCATTTACAGAATCGGATGCAGTATATGCAGGTGAGTTTAATGCCCAGTCGGGCAAGTTGCCAATAAACATTTTACAAAAAACAGGTATTGGTTTATACAATCTGCTTGCATGCATGCTCTTAACTGCAGGTTTAAAAGATTACACACATCCATTTGTATTTTTTGGTAGAGATGCTGCATTAAAAGGGTTTAACAGCAATCATCATAAAAGTATTTCTGTTTGCAGCCGCCTTGCCTATTTAAACACACCTGTTGTTGCAATAACACTTTCAGCAAAAGAGAATCAGTTGCGTAAAGTTAGTTTTAAAAAGATAGTAGGCAATATTCTTGGTCCGCGAATTGGCTGGTTCATCAAAGATCCGCTGCTGCAATTTGGTGCAGAAGATACGGCAGGATACCAACCCTTATATCGTTTGCTTTTTGCTGCATTTTTTCTGTTTACATGTATTGCCATGCCTTATTTTAGCCAGGACTTTGGCATAACCTGGGATGCCAAACGCCATAACCAGTATGGCTACCAGATGCTCAATTATTTTACCTCATTCGGAAGCGATTCAACGGCATTATCTGCTACATCACCTATACAGGAGTTCAGATATTACGGAGAACATTTTAATGTAATCAGTGCATTTTTTAACACCTATTTTGGTGTGTTGGGCGAGTTTGAAATGCGTCATTTGCTTAATGCGTTGTATGGACTGTTAGCCATGTTGTTTGCTGCTCTTGCTGCTAAAGAAATTACATCTTGGCGCGGAGCATTTTTTGCATTAACAATCATTTTTTGCAGCCCTATCTTTTTTGCACACAGCATGAATAATCCTACCGATATTCCATTTGCTGCAGGAGGTGCAATGGCACTCTATTATTTAATAAAGATACTTCAGCAGCTGCCCAAGCCTGCTTTATCGCACTTGGTTTTATGCGGTGCCGGTATTGGTATGGCCATTGGCTCACGCGTAGGTGGCATCATCTGGTATGCTTATATTGGTTTATTTTTAGGTATTTCCTGGCTGCTTGTTGTTAAAAAACAAGGTATGCCGAATGCTATGAAACTCATTTGGCCTTATGCGCGTATTTTACTGCTCATTGTTTTTATTGGTCATTTAGTTGGTATTTCATTATGGCCATTTGCACAGCAGCAGCCATTTACCAATTGGTATGAAGCGCTGAAAAAATCAACCGAAGGGGCATATTTTACTTTTAACCATGAGTTGTTTGAAGGTGTGCGCATGTATATGGCAAATGTACCCTGGTATTATTTACCTAAGTTTATTTTTATCAATACTCCTGAAGTGGTTTGGTTGGGCATTGCTCTTCTTGTTTCGTTGCTATGGGTTTTAAAAAGGAACTATAAAAATTGGTATGCTATAGGCATAGTAATATTTGTTGCCGTTTTCCCAATAGCTTATGCCGAAGTGCAGAGTATGTATTATTATAATGGATGGAGGCATTACTTGTTTGTATATCCGCCAATAGTAATACTTGCTGCTTGCGGTTGGGATGGCTTAGGTGCAATCACAAAAAATAAAATTTCAAGTTATGTATCATTGGCAGGGGTGTTGCTTTTGTGCGCTATTCCGGCATCCTGGATGATACAGAATCATCCGAACGAGTGTGTGTATTTTAATGCTGTAAGTGGAGGTACAAAAGGTGCTTACGGTAAATATGAAATGGATTATTATTCCAACTCATGCCGTGAGGCAGCAGAGTGGTTGGCTAAACAAGAGCCAAACAAAAAAATGATAGTGGGCATAAACAATGAACCACTCACAGCATCTTACTACGCCAATAAATATAATCCGGATATAGAATTTAGGTGGATGCGTGAATATGAAGAGCAAAAGTTGCCGTGGGATTATGCCATACTCACCTCACGCACGTTTTCATCGAAAGAACTGGAATCCGGTGCCTTCCCACCTAAAGGTACAGTTTATACAGTAATGGCTGACGGTGTTCCGTTGGCTGCTGTTGTTAAAAGAGAGAACGACTGGATGCCTAAAGGTTATCAGTATTTTGAGGCCAGAAATTTCGATACGGCTATTTTTTACTTCAATCAGGCTGCAGCTTATAATCCAAAAGATGAAGAAGTTTTTAGAATGCTGGGTTTATGCTATCTCAGTAAAGGCAACGCTCCTGAGGCTATCAGAAATTTAAATAAAGCAATTGATGTTTATCCTGAAAATTATATGGCATGGTCTAATCTTGGTTTGGTAGAAATTAACCTCAATAAAAATCCGGATAAAGCTATTGAGTATTTCAAGAAGGCCAATAGTTATAAATTCAATTATACCGATGCTTACTATTATACGGCTATGGCCCATTATCAGAAAGGAGATTTCGGTGCAGGGCTTAAGTTTCTTGAAATGGCTGTGAAACGAGGTGGCGGAAGTGTTGCAGATGTTTATTACAACCTTGGTTTAGGATATTACAATACAGGTAGCTATAAAAAAGCTGAAGATAACCTGATACTGGCGCTCACCTTGGATCAAAAAAGTGCAATGTCATACCGCCTGCTTGCGGAGGTATTTAATAAACAAGGCAAATCAGCCGAGGCGCAGGAATGCATGAACAGATATTATGCGCTCGGTGGTAAGTAGGGTTGGTATAAGGAGTTATAAATCATCTAAGTTTAACTAAAATGGGTAGCCACATGCAACCAATCTTAGGTAAAAGAATATTGCTTTTGTTTGTTTGCTGCGTTTCACTTTTTAACTTACATGCACAGGATGCCTTACCTAAAGCTACTTTAGGAAAAGTTGAACGCATTCGTGATTTTCAATCAAAGTTTGTAACACCTCGTAATATTGATATTTGGCTTCCCCCGGGCTATCCTGATTCGGGCAGGTATGATGTATTGTATATGCACGATGGACAAATGTTATTCGACTCTGCCAATACATGGAATAAGCAGGCATGGGAAGTAGATGAGGTTGCTGCACAACTTATGCAAGCAGGCAAGGTGAAAAACTTTATTGTGGTGGGTATTTGGAATGGTGGGCAAACAAGGCACGCAGATTACTTTCCACAAAAGCCTTTTGAACTCTTGCTTAACCAAACAGAGCAAGATACCATCAGCTTACAATTACAAAACGTTGGACGCACAACAGCAGTATTTAAACCACAATCTGATAATTACCTGAAATTTATTGTGAGTGAATTAAAGCCAAAGATTGATTTGAGTTATTCAGTGTATACAACTCCGGAGCACACTTTTATTGCCGGCAGCAGCATGGGTGGATTAATATCTTTATATGCTGTTTGCGAGTATCCGGAGGTATTCGGTGGTGCAGCATGCCTATCCACACACTGGCCCGGAACGTTCACCCTTCAAAACAATCCATTTCCGTTAGCCATGCAGCTTTATCTTGAGATGCAAATACCTAACCCCGCTAATCACCATATTTATTTTGATTACGGTAATCAAACATTGGATGCGCTATATCCACTCTTACAAAAAAATATAGATGAAGTAATGCA
>JBIIGU010000122.1:0-4383 GCA_044236275.1 Bacteroidia bacterium
GAGGTCCGCCAATTACAAATTTGCCTGTTGGGTTAATATGATATTTAATATTATTATTAAACAGCTTTGCAAATTTTTTGTATTTAGCCTTTACGCGTGGAATCAAAATATTGATGATATCGGCTTTAATTTTCGCTTGCATCTGAGCTTCGGTAGCAAAATCATCATGCTGGGTAGAAACCACAATAGAGTCAATACGAACCGGTTGGTTTTTGTCATTATACTCTAGTGTAACTTGTGATTTGGCATCGGGGCGCAGGTATTTAATTTGTTTGTTTTCTCTGCGCAAGGCTGCAAGTTCTATCAATATTTTGTGTGCCAAATCGAGTGCAAGCGGCATGTAATCATCAGTTTCTGCAGTGGCATAGCCAAACATCATTCCCTGATCACCGGCACCCTGGTCTTGTTTTTTCTTACGATCAACACCCTGATTTATATCGGCACTTTGCTCGTGGATAGCAGAAAGCACGCCACAGGAGTTTGCCTCAAACATATACTCACTTTTGGTATAGCCAATTTTCTTGATTACCTCGCGTGCAATGCTTTGCACATCAAGATATGCTTTGGATTTAACTTCGCCTGCCAATACAACCTGGCCGGTTGTTACCAGCGTTTCGCAAGCAACTTTTGAATCGGGGTCGAAAGCAAGAAAATGATCAATAAGGGCATCCGAAATCTGATCGGCAACTTTGTCGGGGTGTCCTTCACTTACCGACTCTGATGTAAATAAATACGACATGTTATTTTAGCGTGTTTTAAAATTTAAATAGGATAAAAGCACGGCAAAAATACATATTTCAATGAAGTATCAAAGTGTTTGAAAATTAATGCATCACAGCAATGAAAACCCACTTCACGTGTGTAACTTTGAACCATGCAGGATATTGAGCCACATTTCAGGTGGAGAGATTTTTACCGCTCCGAAGACGACCGCTTCTCGCCCTTTTACCAAAAGGAATACAGTGAATTTGAGTATACCAATCAGGTATATAATTATTTACTGCATCCGCAATGGGATTTCTTTGGTTCGCCTACCTTATACATTAAAATCATTTATGCCGATTATCAGCAAGGCTATGCCATTATTGAAATGATTGGCGAGTGGAATGATGCCATTACCAATGATATCATGTATTTAAAACGCGATGTACTGGAAGTGCTTATGGGAAACGGAATAGATAAGTTTATTTTAATAGGCGAAAACGTATTGAATTTTCATGCAAGCGATGACAGCTATTATGAAGAGTGGTTTCAGGATATTGAAGAAGGATGGATTGTTGCACTTAATTTTCAAGAGCATGTACGTGCAGAATTTACACAGGCAAATATTGATTACTTTATGATATTTGGCGGAGAGTTGGATCAGATGATATGGAGAAAGCTAAATCCGCTTCAATTATATGCACAAGTGCAGCATACCATGCAACGCAGATTGGGATAAGGTATGTTTATCATTGAATGCTCAAATCAAATTCTATCACTCACAATCAGCAACAAATACTTTTTCATAAACAATAAGGGCTGCTTTGAGTTGAATAACGAATATCTTATCATTGTTTTAAAGCTTCCTAAAAGGTACTAAAGGTTAATATGGCAAAGGCAAAACAGGCACTAAATTCAACGTTACAAAGAACCGAAGAGGAATATATTGATGTATTGGGTGCGCGTGAGCATAACCTGAAAAATATTGATGTACGCATTCCAAGAAATAAACTGGTTACCATAACCGGATTAAGCGGAAGCGGTAAATCTTCCTTGGCATTTGATACCATTTTTGCCGAAGGTCAGCGGAGGTATATGGAAAGTTTCAGCGCCTATGCCCGACAGTTTATTGGCAATATGGAGCGGCCCGATGTAGATAAAATTAACGGACTATCGCCTGTAATTTCTATTGAGCAAAAAACGGTAAATAAAAACCCGCGCTCAACAGTTGGTACTATAACCGAGATTTATGATTTTATGCGCCTGCTGTTTGCGCGCGTTGCCGATGCATACAGTTATGTTAGTGGAGAGAAGATGATTAAAATGACGGAAGAGCAAATTATTGGCAGCATTATTCAGCAATTTGAAAACAAGAAAATTTCCATACTTGCTCCACTTATTAAAGGCAGAAAAGGACACTACCGAGAGCTGTTTGAACAAATACGCAAACAGGGTTTTACCAAGGTTCGTTTAGATGGAGAACTCAAAGATTTAGTGCCGAAAATGCAGGCCGACCGCTACAAAATTCATGATATTGAGGTGCTGATTGACCGCATAGAGCCAAGAAAAGATGCTCGTTTCAGAATTGGCGAGAGTGTACGCAGTGCTTTAAAAGCAGGCAAAGGCACAATGGTCTTGCTGGAGGGCGAAGGCAAATCGGAGAAGGCTTTTCACTTCAGCAAATTTTTAATGGACCCCAAAAGCGGAATCAGTTATGATGAGCCTCAACCCAATACGTTTTCCTTTAACTCTCCTTACGGAGCCTGTATTAAATGCGATGGTTTGGGTGTGGTGAGTGCGTTGGATGAACACAATATCATTCCGGATAAAACTTTAAGCATAAACAAAGGCGCTATTGTTCCTCTTGGTGAACCTCGTGACAACTGGACTTTTTTGCAGCTGCGAGAGTTGGCTAAAAAATATAAATTCAGTTTTGCCGACCCGGTAGAGAAAATAAAACGCGAAGCACTAGATGTTATTTTACACGGAAGCGAAGAACCTATTGTAGTGCCCTATACATATAACAGTGGCTATACACAAAATTTTAGTTCAAACTGGGAAGGGTTGATTCCTTTTATTACACGCCATTATCATGCCCGCAGTTCAGATAGTGTGGTGCGTTGGGCTGAGGAGTTTATGACCATAGATAAATGTCCGGATTGTGGTGGCGCGCGCTTAAAACAGGAAGCACTACACTATAAAATAGGTGATAAAAATATAGCAGAGTTGGCCGCATTAGAAATAACTGCGCTTGCCGATTGGTTTAATGATGCCGAGAAGCATTTGGATGAGAAACAGCAAAAAATCGCAACAGAAATTTTAAAAGAAATAAGAAGCAGAATAAAATTTTTACTGGGCGTTGGTATAGATTATCTTACCCTAAACTCTCCTGCACGCACGTTAAGCGGTGGCGAAGCACAGCGCATCAGATTGGCTACACAAATAGGTTCTCAATTGGTGGGAGTGCTTTATATATTGGATGAGCCCAGCATAGGTCTTCATCAAAGGGATAATAATAGATTAATAGACTCTCTGAAAGAATTGCGGGATGTAGGCAACAGTGTAATAGTTGTAGAGCATGATAAGGATATGATGGCTGAGAGTGATTTTATTCTGGATTTAGGTTATGGCGCAGGTATACATGGCGGACATATTGCTGCACAGGGAACTTTAGCCGATATTATGAAAGCAGATTCTCTTACTGCACAATACCTAAATGGAAAAAAAGAAATTGAAGTACCTGCTATACGCAGAAAGGGCAATGGAAAAAAGTTGAACATTACAGGAGCAACGGGTAATAATTTAAAAAACGTGTCGGTAGAGTTTCCCTTGGGCAAATTTATTTGTGTTAGCGGAGTGAGTGGCAGCGGCAAATCAACACTTATTAATGAAACGCTTTACCCCATTCTTCGTCAGCATTTTTATGGTTCACATCAGAAACCGCTTGCTTATAAAAAAGTGACCGGACTAGAGCATATAGATAAGGTTATTGAAATTGATCAGAGCCCAATTGGCCGCACACCAAGAAGCAATCCGGCTACCTATGTTGAAGTATTCAGCGATATAAGAAATTTGTTTGCCAACTTGCCTGAAGCAAAAATACGAGGCTACAAACCCGGAAGATTTTCATTCAATGTTAAAGGGGGTCGCTGTGAAACATGCCAAGGTGCAGGCATGCGCACCATTGAGATGAATTTTTTGCCTGATGTGTATGTTACGTGTGAAACTTGCAACGGAAAACGTTACAACAGAGAAACGCTAGAGGTGCGGTATAAAGGTAAAAGCATAAATGATGTGCTGGATATGCCCATTGAAGAAGCGGTTGTATTTTTTGAAAACACTCCCCATATTCTTAGAAAAATTGAAACCCTACATCAAGTAGGTTTGGGATATATCACGCTTGGGCAGCAAAGCACCACGCTTAGCGGGGGTGAGGCACAACGCGTAAAGCTGGCAACTGAACTAAGCAAGCGCGACACAGGCAATACGTTTTATATTTTAGATGAGCCAACCACCGGCTTGCATTTTCAGGATGTAAGCGTATTGCTTGATGTCTTGCAAAAACTGGTAGAAAAAGGCAATACCGTTTTGGTAATTGAGCACAATATGGATGTGATAAAAGTTGCAGACCATGTAATTGATCTTGGACCTGAAGGAGGCAAATATGGCGGTGAAATTTTA
>JBIIGU010000123.1:0-4371 GCA_044236275.1 Bacteroidia bacterium
AGTGCTGAAGAAACTCACTGTCTGCATCAATTACTGCTACAACCCTGTTATCTTTTATAATGGGAACAACAATTTCTGATTTGGATTGACTGCTGCAAGCTATATGTCCGGGAAATTGATGAACATCAGAAACAACAATGGTTTGTGATTTTTCCCAGGCGGCACCGCAAACTCCTTTGCCCTTTGCAATACGGGTGCAGGCAACAGGACCCTGAAATGGACCGAGTACCAACTCATCTTGTTGCACCAGATAGAAACCAACCCACCACCAGTTAAAAGTTTCCTTTAAGCCCGCTGCAACATTAGCAAGATTTGCATAAAGATTATTTTCGCCCTGAACAAGGGCCGACAATTGGGGGATAATGGATTGATAAGCTAAGGACTTATCCGTAAGGCTTACGGGTGCATGCCAATCATGCATAGTAATTAGTTTGCCTTTGCAGTGCTGTCTGTAGCAGCGGCAGCAGGCTCAGATTCGTTCATTTTGCCGCCTTCGCCAGCGCGGTTCACAGAGTAATCCTTATTATCATTCTTGTATTGCTCATTTCTCTCTAAGGTTTCATGAGCTTCATTTCTACCATAATGGCAAGCTGAAACAGCAAGTGTTGCAGCAAAAAGAATCGCAATTGATAATTTTTTCATTTTGATACCAGTTTTGGTACCCGGGGCGGGACTTGAACCCGCACGTCTTTAAAGGACACAGGATTTTAAGTCCTGCGTGTCTACCAGTTCCACCACCCGGGCAACTAATTTAAGAACATTCTTAAAAAAAAGTGGATGTGCGTTTTATAACTTCACACCCACATTTTGAGCGAGAGACGAGGTTCGAACTCGCGACCTCAACCTTGGCAAGGTTGCGCTCTACCAACTGAGCTACTCTCGCAATGAGGCTGCAAATATAAGGATTTCTTACAATGTGCAAACGGGTTAATAAAAATTATCGCAACAGTTTAAAACCTACCTGATTCCTAGCTTGTAAGAGTTTTGTTGAGTTTTTGTTTAAACTCATTGAGCTTAATTAGTGCTTCAACAGGCGACAAGCGATTTACATCAAGCGCATCCAATTCTCGTTTCATTTCTTCTAATACCGGATCATGTACCTGAAACATGGAAAGTTGAATAGAAGGATTAGTAGCAGGCAATTGCGTATTTTTAGCAGTCCCCAGTTTGTCATGTCTTTTTTCAAGCTCAGTTAAAATAGCTGAGGCTTTTTGTATAACCAGTTGCGGCACTCCGGCCATTTTCGCAACATGTATTCCGAAACTATGCTCACTTCCACCCTCTTTTAATTTACGCAGGAAAATAATCTTATTCTCAAACTCCTTAATCTCTATGTGATAGTTCTTTATACCCGATCCTTTACTTTCAAGCTCATTGAGTTCATGATAATGGGTGGCAAAAAGCGTTTTAGGCTTTGCAGGATGTTGGTTAATAAACTCTGCAATTGACCAGGCTATTGAAACCCCATCATAGGTGCTTGTGCCTCTTCCTATTTCATCCAACAAAATAAGGCTTCGCTCACTGATATTATTAAGAATACTGGCTGTTTCAGTCATCTCAACCATAAATGTAGATTCACCACTGGAGATATTATCTGAAGCCCCAACACGTGTAAATATCTTATCAACTACACCAATTTTTGCTGATGAGCACGCAACAAAACATCCCATCTGTGCCAATATTACATTGAGTGCTGTTTGGCGGAGCAAGGCAGATTTACCGGACATATTTGGCCCTGTTAAAATAACTACCTGTTGACTTGAGCGATCTAAAAAAATATCATTTGAAATATAAGGCTCTCCTTTTGGCAATTGTTGCTCAATAACGGGATGTCTGGAATCTTTTAACTGCAACTCAAAACCCTCATCAACTAAGGGTCGGCAGTAATGCTGCTGCACTGATAGGGCTGCAAATGCAAAGAGGCAATCTATTTTTGAAAGCACAAGGGCATTTTGCTGTATCTGCCCTACATAATCGCTAATACCCAGTACAAGTTCATGAAACAGTTTTTCTTCTATGGCAAAAATCTTTTCTTCCGCACCCAATATTTTTTCTTCATACTCTTTGAGTTCCCCTGTAATATATCGTTCCGCATTGGTAAGTGTTTGTTTTCTAATCCAGTCTTCCGGCACTTTATGCTTATGAGTATGGGTAACTTCCAGATAATAGCCAAATACATTGTTATAGGCCACTTTTAGAGAAGGAATACCTGTACGTTGCTGCTCCTGCAATTGCAATTGAAGGAGATAATCTTTACCGGAGTAGGCTATTTTTCTCAGTTCATCCAACTCTTGATTAATGCCATCCTGAATCAAATCTCCGCGATTTGTTTGAAGAGGCGGATCTGATTTTAAGGTTTGCTCAATTTTATGAATAACCCATGAACAATCGGCAAGCTGGCTTGATAGTTTTAAGAGAGGCTCAAGCTTGCTCTGATTAAACAACGCTTGCATTGGTTCAATGCATTTAAGTGCTCTGTTCAATGTTTGAAGTTCACGAGGGTTTATTCTGCGCATTGCCACCTTAGAAATAAGGCGTTCCAAATCACCTACCTGCTTAAGCAAATCAACTGTTTGCTTTCTTACTTTTTCATCCTTGGTTGCCAACTCAACCACATCCAGTCGTTGATTGATTAAGGCAGGCTCTTTCAGTGGTAATACCATCCATTTTTTGAGCATTCTGGCGCCCATTGGTGTTACCGTTCTATCCACCACCTGTGCCAATGATACCCCATTTTCATGCGCAGAATAGAGCAGCTCAAGATTTCTAATGGTAAACCGATCTAACCAAACATATTTCTCTTCTTCAATTCTTGATACAGATTGAATATGGGCAATCTGGTTGTGCTGTGTTTCCTGAAGATAATGCAGGCAAACTCCTGAAGCTATAATAGCTGCAGGCATTTCCTGTATGCCAAAACCTTTTAGGTTAATGGTTTTAAAATGTGAAATGAGTTTATCAAATGCATAATCATACTGAAAAACCCAATCATCCAACTGATAGGTGTAATGCTTATCACCAAACTGAGAAATGAAGGTTTTAAATGCAGGCTTGGCCACAATAATTTCGGAAGGCCTAAACCCCTGTATCAGCTTCTCTATATAATCTACACTTCCTTCTGCAGTCATAAATTCTCCAGTTGAAATATCCAGAAAAGCCACACCGCAGACCTGCTTGGAATAGTGTATGGCAGCCAGGTAATTGCTAGCCTTATGGTCGAGAATTTTATCATTGTATGAAACGCCCGGAGTTACCAACTCTGTAACGCCCCGCTTAACAATCTTTTTTGTAAGCTTAGGATCTTCCAGTTGATCGCATATTGCTACGCGTTGGCCCGCTCTTACCAGTTTTGGCAAATAGGTATCGAGGGCATGATGCGGAAAACCGGCAAGTTCAATATGTGAAGCTGCACCGTTGGCGCGCTTGGTAAGCACAATTCCAAGAATTTGCGCTGCTTTTACAGCATCCTCACCAAATGTTTCGTAGAAATCCCCAACCCTAAATAACAAGATTGCACCCGGATATTTGGATTTAATCTGGTTATATTGTTTCATCAGTGGGGTTTCCACCACCTCTTCTTTTCGATTACTCATCTAATCAGGCAAGTTACCGACATTCACTTCCTTGAAGTAAACATTTTTTAAACAAAAAAGCCCCGAAATACGGGGCTTAATAAATTAAACAATTACTTTTTGTAAACGTGTATCCAGGCTTTAGGGTCTATTTCAGCCCTTACTTTTCTCATCACCCTGAAAGCGTCTTGCTTATTAGGAGTACTGATTACACAAACACGCAAAATTCTTGAGTTGCTACTGCTTCTAAAAGCTGCTGCGTCATAACCTTTAGAGCGCAACTGATTTCTAAAAATCAAGGCGAATTTGGCTGAGGTATATGCTCCTACAACCACATTGTATATATCAACAGGTGCCGTGATTTCATTTATACTGTTTAAATCAGAAGAAGAAGAAGCTGGGGAATCATTGCTGGTAGAGTTTGATTCTTGTACCTTAGATTGATTCTTTGTGCCAACATTGTCATTTTGTTTCTTAACAGCATCTATTGCATTCCTATTGGATTTGTCAACCGAAGGTTTGCTAGGAATATTCTGCGTTTTGTTATCTGGTGAGATTGACTTATCGCCAGTATTTTCAGGCTCAATAATAACCGGCTTATCCACCTGAGTAGCATCAGGCTTTGAAGTTCCAGGGTCTTTTTTACTAGGCTTATCCTTTGGCTGAGTTTGCTGCTCAGCAGGAATTGACATATTATTCAGCCTATCCAAAATCAACTGATTTTGCTGTTTAAGGAGTTCAACATCTGAGGTAACACTCTTTATTTGATCTTTAACTGCTCCCATATCTCTGTTTACAG
>JBIIGU010000124.1:0-4368 GCA_044236275.1 Bacteroidia bacterium
TGTCTTACCTGTTCCGCCTGCAGATAGGTTGCCTACACAAACAATGGGAAAATCAAAATACATCCGTGTAAATACACCTGAGCTATACAACAGGTTTCTGAGGAGAATACCAAAGCCGTAAAGCAGGGTAAATGGCAACAGGAGTAATCGCAGCAGAAACATATTGGCAAGTATACAACTTAACTGCCTATTTTGGCTGCTTGTGGCAAGTAAACTATCCGGTTGCAATGAATTGCAGGATAAAGCAAAGTAAGGCTGCAAGCAGTGCCAATATTACTTTGTAAATACTTGGACCTGCAGGGTTGCCTGTATTTTTGTAAATGCTCATCATGCAAATTTCTCAGATACAGCTATTTTATACCATACTCTCATTCGGGTATTTTTAAGCAAGGGCAAAAGTGACCATCCTGCCTTTTTTGGTTACAGCTATGTAAAATATCCACAAATTGTAGCTAATTCTGTGGATTATGAAAAGTGCTTGAGCCCTAATTTGCAGGCTTATTCTAAGCGAGCCTTCACCGGTCTTCGTGTAATGATTTGATTATGGCAAAAGAAGTGATTTATGATGAGAGCAGTATACGCTCATTAGATTGGAAAGAACACATTCGTCTTCGTCCGGGAATGTATATAGGCAAGTTGGGCGATGGCTCTGCACCGGATGATGGCATCTATGTATTGCTTAAAGAAATACTGGATAATTGTATTGATGAGCATGTAATGGGATTTGGTAAATCCATTGACATCAAAATTCAGGATAACAAAGTAAATGTGCGCGACTACGGACGCGGTATTCCATTGGGTAAGGTGGTTGATGTGGTGAGCAAAATCAATACCGGTGGTAAGTATGATTCAAAGGCTTTTCAGAAATCAGTTGGACTAAATGGGGTAGGTACAAAGGCTGTTAATGCATTGGCTACTTATTTCAAGGTTCAATCATACCGCGATGGTAAAACCGTTGCAGCAGAATTTACCAAAGGTGAAATTGTAAAAGAATACAAACAACAACAAACCCTTGAGCCGGATGGAACACTTGTGGTATTTACCCCGGATGATTCTATTTTTAAGCATTACCATTTTATTCCTGAGTTTATAGAAAACATGTTGTGGAACTATGCCTACCTCAATTCAGGGTTGGTTATTCACTACAACGATAAAAAGTTTTATTCCAAAGACGGTTTGCTTGATTTACTCAAGCGCAAAACCAATGAAGAGGAAATCAGGTATCCCATTATTCACTTGAAAGGTGAAGACATTGAAGTGGCCATTACCCATGAAAACCAGTATGGCGAAGAGTATTACTCTTTCGTAAATGGTCAGCATACTACGCAGGGCGGTACCCATCTGCTGGCTTTCAGAGATGCTTATGCACGAACGCTTCGCGACTTTTATAAAAAAGAGTTTGATTTGGCCGATATGCGGGCCTCTATTATTGCTGCTGTGAGCGTGCGTGTGCAGGAGCCAGTGTTCGAGTCGCAAACCAAAACCAAACTGGGCTCTATTAACATGGCACCGGATGGGCCTTCGGTTAAACAGCATGTCATGGATTTTTTGAAAAAAGCCCTGGATGATTATTTGCATAAACATCCGCAAACGGCTGAGGCTCTCTTAAAACGAATAAATCAAAGTGAGCGTGAGCGCAAAGAAATGGCCGGTATTAAAAAGTTGGCCAATGAAAGAGCAAAAAAAGCTTCGCTGCACAATAAGAAATTGCGTGATTGTCGCTTTCATTACGATGAGGAGAAAAGCGAGAAGCGCCACGATTCAACACTGTTTATAACGGAGGGTGATTCGGCTAGTGGCTCCATTACCAAAAGTCGCGATGTGGAAACACAGGCTGTTTTTAGTTTGCGTGGTAAACCGCTCAATTGTTTTGGGCTAACCAAGAAAGTAGTATATGAGAATGAGGAGTTCAACCTGCTGCAACATGCACTTAATATTGAGGAAGGCTTAGAAGGCCTGCGCTACAACCGCATTGTTGTGGCAACCGATGCCGATGTGGATGGCATGCATATCCGGTTGCTCATGCTTACCTTTTTTATGCAGTTTTTTCCTGATTTGGTAAAGAACGGACACCTATACATTCTTGAAACACCTTTGTTTAGGGTTAGAAACAAGCAACAAACCATTTACTGTTACAGTGAAGAGGAAAAACAAAAAGCCATGCAAAAACTTGGTGCCCGTCCGGAAATTACCCGATTTAAAGGACTAGGAGAAATATCTCCTGAAGAGTTTGGTTTGTTTATTGGAGAAGACATACGCTTGCAGCCTGTAATTTTAACCCAAGATACACCTATACCTAAACTGCTGGAATATTTTATGGGTAAGAATACCATCGATAGGCAAAACTTCATTATCGAAAACCTGCGTGTAGAAAAAGATTTAGTAGAGAAAGAAATTGAAGCAGAGGTATAATAAAACAAAAGTATAAACGACAGAAAGCAATAATAAATGGATAAGAGAGACGAGCAAAAGGACAGCCCATCAAATGAAAATCATGGATTACATAGTGTAATACCGGTTACAGGTTTATATGAAAATTGGTTTTTAGATTATGCATCTTATGTAATTTTGGAGCGTGCCGTTCCTGCAGTGGTAGATGGCTTAAAGCCTGTGCAGCGTAGGATTCTGCATGCCATGAAAGAGATGGATGACGGCCGCTTTAATAAAGCCGCAAATATCATCGGGCAAACCATGCAATACCATCCGCATGGTGATGCTGCCATTGGCGATGCAATGGTGGGTTTAGGTCAAAAAGATTTACTGATTGAAACACAGGGAAACTGGGGCGATGTGAGAACAGGGGATTCAGCCGCTGCACCTCGTTATATTGAAGCGCGTTTATCAAAATTTGCCATTGAAGTTGCATTCAATGGTCAAACCACCGATTGGCAAGCCTCTTATGACGGGCGTAAAAAGGAGCCTGTTACTTTACCCATGAAATTTCCTTTACTGGTGGCTCAGGGTGTTGAAGGTATTGCAGTAGGTTTAGCTACCAAAATATTACCACATAATTTTTGCGAAATTTTAAAGGCTGCTATTGATTGCACCAAAGGAAAAAGCTTTGAGTTGTATCCTGATTTTGCCACCGGTGGCATGATAGATGTAACCAATTACAACAAAGGCGCTAAAGGCGGCAAGGTAAGGGTAAGGGCTAAAATAGAAGAGCTTGATAAGAAAACGTTAATTATTCGTGATATACCTTTTGGTACCACAACCACTTCTTTAATCGATTCCATTATCAAAGCAAACGACAACGGAAAAATTAAGATTAAAAAAGTAATTGATAATACAGCCAAAGATGTTGAGATAGAAATACAACTGGCACCCGGAGTATCTCCTGATATAACTATTGATGCCTTGTATGCTTTTACCGATTGCGAAACCAGCATATCACCAAACGCATGCGTTATTGTTAATGATAAGCCAATTTTTACGGATGTAAATGAACTCCTCCGTTTATCGGTTGATTTTACCCGTGAGTTACTAAAGCGTGAACTAGAGATAAGGAAGGGAGAGTTGGAAGAGCAATGGCATTTTTCTTCACTGGAAAAAATCTTCATAGAAAAACGCATTTACCGCGATATTGAAGAGTGCGAAACATTTGAGGCGGTTATTGATACCATCTTTAAAGGAATGAACAAGTTTAAAAAACTTTTCAGACGTGAAATTACAGAAGATGATATCCTTAAGTTAACGGAGATTAAAATCAAGCGTATTTCAAAATACGATTCGTTCAAGGCAGATGATTTAATGCGTAGAATAGAGGAGGAGCTTCTGCAGGTTCAGTCTGATTTGGACAATCTCAAGCCCTATCAGGTTAAATATTACGAGAATTTGCTAAAGAAATATGGTAAAGGTCGTGAGCGCAAAACAGAGATTAAGATATTTGATACCATACAAGCAAATCAGGTAGCTATTGCTAATAAGAAGCTATACGTAAACAGAGCAGAGGGATTTGTGGGAACAGGCAATGCCATGAAAAATGATGAATACATTTCTGACTGCTCAGATATTGACGACATCATTGTATTTAGGAAAGATGGCAAGATGCAGGTAAGCAAGGTAGCTGATAAGTTGTTTGTAGGTAAAGATGTAATACATGTTGATGTGTTTAGGAAAAATGATGAGCGCAGAATTTACAACATGATTTATATTGATGGCAAAACCAAAACAAGTTATGCCAAACGCTTTGCCGTAATGGGTATAACACGCGATAAGGAGTATGATTTAACTACCGGAAGTGCAGGCAGTAAGGTGTTATATTTTACAGCCAACCCAAATAGTGAGGCTGAAATTGTAGAAATTACCCTAAGCCCAATGTCGCATGCACGCAAACTGGTATTTGATTTTGATTTTGCCGAGCTGGCC
>JBIIGU010000125.1:0-4366 GCA_044236275.1 Bacteroidia bacterium
AAGCTTTTGATGTTTAATATCCATTAGCTCAGTTGTTAATTCCAGCAAGGTCATGGCAAGCATGTCCTGTTTATCTTTAACGGCAAACTCCATTTGTAGGTGTTTTAGTTTGTCGTTTATAAGCTTGGCAGCCTTCCTAACAGATTCTTCCTGCTGGCTGGTTACAACCAATGGATAAAACCTGTCGGCAATGTTTATCTTTATGGATAATTCTTCCAAAGCTATAGTTATCTTTCGCTTAATAACCTGATGCACTCATCAATATCTCGGATGTAACCACTGAGAAGTTTTTTTAACTCTCGGCTATCTCCGGAATTTTTAAGTGACTCAGCAAGTTTAACGATTTTATTCTTTTCTTCTATTGAAATGATGGTATTTTTTTGCTCAAGCAATTGTTTCCTGAGCGTATCATTGTCCAATTCAACCTGTTTTAAGCGCTGCTCAAGTAAGTTCCTATCAGCAAGCAAGCGCTCAACCTTTAGGTGAATAAGTGCAGATATTTCATTTAGTTCTTTCAATACTAGTTTCTTAAGGTAGCACCTAATTCTTTCTCAAACCGGTTGATTAACTTTTTCATCACCGTATCAATTTCCGAATCGGTAAGAGTTTTGTTATCGTCCTGAAGGATAAAGCTTAGCGCATACGATTTCTTACCTTTCTCTACTTTCTCTCCTTCATAAACATCAAATGCATTGATTTGCTTAATAAGTGAAGGAGCTGTTTTGAGGGCAATACTTTCAAGATCGGCATACTTAACAGATTTTTCAAGGGTTAATGCAAGATCTCTTCTAACAGCAGGATAAGGCGAAACCTGTTGTGGATAAAACGAGGTATTCGCTGCAAGCTCTTTTACCTCATTCCAATATATATCTGCATAATAGACAGGCTGTTCAATATCAAAGTTTTTTAAATATGCTGATTTTATGCTGCCCAATACTGCCAACTGCTTATCTCCATGAGTAATTGAGCATGCTTGATGAAGAAAGTGATTGGCGGAGTCATAGTGAAAAGTGAGATTGCTAATTCCTGCTCTGTTAAGCAAGTTCTGAACAAAGCTTTTAAGTGTGAAAAAGCTAACGGTTTGTTGTGGGGTATTCCAGGATTCAGCCGATTTATAACCCGTCACATATAAAGCTAGATGAGGGGTTTCTATAAACTTACCCGATGAGCCATCTGTTTCATAAGTTAACCCGTATTCAAATGCTTTGATATTGCTGTTTTTGCGATTGGAGTTATATTGAATCATTTCTAGCCCATTAAACATCATATGCATGCGCATCATATCCAAATCGCTACTTAGCGGATTAAGCAATTTAACAGATTTTATTATTTCATCAGCATCATAATAGGCCGATTTGGTAATGGAATTTGACAGCATTTCAATGAATCCGTTTCCGCTTAGGTAATCGGCAAGCCTGTTGCGTAGCAGAAATGCCTGCTCATCAGCAGACTTGGTAAGGGTTGATTTGAGTTGTTGAGGTATGGCTATTTTATTGAGTCCGTATATGCGCAATACCTCCTCTGCAACATCGGCCTCTCTTCTTACATCGCTTCGATAAGGGGGAATAAGCAATTCAAGTCTATCAGAACTTTCTTCTTTAATTTCAATCTCAAGGTTTTTAATGATTTCTTTTACCTCATTTGTTGGAATATGCTGTCCTATGAGTTGATTGAATTTTGTTAACGAAAAGGAAACATTGAAATGAGCAACCTGATGAGGGTAAATATCTATAATATCAGAAGCCACTTCGCCACCGGCAATTTCCAAAATCAGATTCACTACTCTTGCCAAAGCAACCAGGGTAATATTAGGATCTGTGCCTCTCTCATATCGAAAAGATGCGTCTGTACTTAATCCGTGAGATTTAGCTGTCTTTCTTACGGAAGATGCATCAAAACAGGCACTCTCAATAAAGAGGTTTGTTGTTTGTGCTGTAATGCCAGAATCTAAACCGCCAAAAACGCCACCAATGGCAACGGGTTTTTCTAAATCGCATATCATGCATTCATTGCCGGTTAATGATCTTTTTATCTGATCAAGAGTAATAAAGGTTGTGCCTTTGGTTAGTTTTTGTACAATAATTTTCTTGCCACTTAATTTATCTGAATCGAAGGCATGTAAAGGTTGTCCCAACTCATGCAGCACATAATTGGTTGCATCAACTATATTATTTATGGGATTAAGACCAATAGCAAGCAAGCGGTTTTGCATCCATAATGGTGAATCTTTAACTGTTATACCGCATAAGCTTATTCCGGAATATCTTATACAATCAGTATCTTTTATTTCAACCTGCACAGGTGCATTGGTTTTAGCAGCCGGAATAGTTGATTCATCTATTTTTATTTTGCTTCCCGTAAGCGCTCTTAAGTCTCTTGCAACACCTAAGTGTGAGGCAGCATCTCCACGATTAGCCGTTAACCCTATTTCCAGCACATGATCTTCAATCACTTCAAAATAATCAGTAGCCGGTTTGCCAATGTTATAATGATCAGGTAATACTAAAATTCCTTCATGGCTTTTGCCAAGACTTAACTCATCTTCTGCACAAATCATTCCTTCACTTACTACACCTCTGATTTTGGTTTTCTTTATTTCAAACGGTTCACCTTGGGTAGGATTAATAATGGTGCCAACAGGAGCGACAAGAACTTTTTGTCCTGCAGCAGCATTTGGTGCACCACAAACTATATGAAGGTCAATCCCGGTGCCAATATCAACGGTAGTTATTTTAAGTTTATCTGCATTGGGGTGTTTTTCGCAAGTTTTAATCTGGCCAATAACAATACCTTTTAGGCCACCTTTAACAGATTCATATTTTTCAGTGCCTTCTACCTCAAGTCCGCAGCCGGTTAGCAAATCGCTTACCTCCTTAACAGAAAGTCCGGTATCAATAATATCTGTAAGCCAGTTGAATGAAATTTTCATGTAGTAATATTAACACAACTCTTAATGTAGTGTTGGGCGAAAATAATCATTTAACCAACCTCGAAAAAGGTTTTGTATTTACATTTGTCAAAGTTTTAAAAACTTTTCACTGATAACACTCGTTGATTTGCCATGATAAATAAGAAAACACTGGTTCTTGGGGCTTCCCCAAACCCCGAGAGGTATGGATATAAGGCTACAGCTATGTTAAAGGCACATGGTTTTGATGTTATACCTTTCGGGTTAAGAGCAGGAAAAATAGGAGACACTGAAATTATAACCAATTTGCCCGATGCGGAAGATGTTGATACGGTTACTTTATACGTTGGGCCACAAAACCAGCAATCTTATATTGATTATGTGATTGCATTAAAGCCCAAACGCGTTATTTTTAATCCTGGAACAGAGAATGAAGCTTTTGAAGCCAGTCTGAAAATTGCCGGTATTCAACCTGTTGTGGCCTGCACCCTGGTTATGTTGCAAACCGGACAATATTAATTTTTAATTCTGCTTTTAGATTTCAAGTCAATTAATCATTTTCGCAACATGAAAATCATTAGTAAATCAGTCTATTGTATACTATCAGTTCTCCTTATCATTGCTTGCTCATCCCCCAAAGAAAAGTCGCTCGAGCAAATTAAACTGCTTGAATCCAATGATACCATCTTTAGTCCGCAAGCTATAGAGGAGGTTAAGAAAGCTTATTTAGATTTTGCTTCCAAATATCCGGATGATGAATTGGCTCCAGAGTTTATTTTCAAAGCGGCTCAGCGTTGCAACGTCATGGCGCAACATCAGCAAGCACTTGAGTTGTTTCAAAGCATTATTGATAAATATCCTCAAAGCAGAGTAAGTGAAGAGGCGCTTTTCCTGCAGGCTTATATATATGAGAACAGCTTGCAAAATTTAGGTAAAGCCAAAGAAGTTTATAATGCTTTTATCCTGAAATATCCTTCAAGTGAGTTGGCGGAAGATGCTAAAATGGCTATTCAGAATTTAGGAAAATCACCGGAACAGGTACTGGAAGACCTAATTCATAATACGCCAGTTGACAGTATTCAGTAGTTTCAAAATCTCGTAAATACTGGGGTTTCGAACATTAATTATTTATTTACCTTGTAATCTGTTGTTTTGTGCTACATTTGCACGGCAAATAATCATTCCTGTTATTTGCCATGATAAACGACCGCTCTAAATTTTTTGGTGAAGGACTCACATTCGATGATGTTCTCCTTCTACCTTCCTACTCTGAAGTGCTTCCGCGTGATGTAAACACTTCAACTCAATTAACCAGAAATATTCGCATCAATATCCCAATGCTATCAGCTGCAATGGATACTGTTACTGAATCTCGTTTAGCTATTGCAATGGCTCAGCAGGGCGGTGTTGGAATCTTGCATAAAAATATGAGTATAGAAAGGCAAGCTGAGGAAGTTA
>JBIIGU010000126.1:0-4308 GCA_044236275.1 Bacteroidia bacterium
CCCTGAAAGAAGCCCATAGGCTTATGAATGACAATAAAATTGGCGGAATTCCAATCGTAAATGATCAGCATAAACTTGTTGGTATCTTAACCAACCGTGATTTACGATTTGAGAAGAATCTGAATAGGCTTGTGAGTGAGATCATGACAAAAGATAACCTGATTACTGCACCACAAGGAACCGATTTAAAAAAGGCTGAATTAATTCTCCAGAAATATAAAATTGAAAAGCTACCTGTTGTCAATAAACAGGGCAAACTAATGGGACTCATTACCTATAAAGATATTCTAAAACTAAAGGATAACCCGAATGCTTGTAAAGATAAACATGGTAGGTTGCTTGTAGGGGCAGCTGTTGGTGTAACAGCTGAAACGGCCGACCGTATTGCAGCTCTTGAAAAAGCAGGAGCTGATTTGGTTATTATTGATACCGCTCATGGTCACTCTAAAGGGGTTTTAATGGAGGTTAAACGCATGAAAAAGCTTTTTTCTAACCTTGATATAGTTGCGGGTAATGTTGCTACTGGTGATGGAGCGAAAGCTCTTGTTAATGCCGGTGTAGATGCGGTTAAGGTTGGAGTGGGGCCAGGTTCCATTTGCACCACACGAATCATCGCAGGTATTGGTGTCCCTCAACTCACGGCTGTTTATGAAGCAGCTAAAGCCATTAAAAGTTCAGGAGTTCCGGTAATTGCAGATGGAGGTATTCGTTATAGTGGAGATGTGGTAAAGGCTCTTGCTGCAGGGGCTAGCACAGTAATGAGCGGTGGTATTTTTGCCGGAACGGAGGAGTCGCCCGGTGAAACGATTATTTATGAAGGGCGTAAGTTTAAATCTTATCGCGGAATGGGAAGCATTGAGGCGATGAAAGAAGGAAGCAAAGATCGCTACTTTCAGGATGCAGAGGAAGAGATTTCTAAGTTAGTACCTGAAGGTATTGTGGGAATGGTAGCATTCAAAGGAAATCTAAAAGATGTAATTTATCAATTTGTAGGCGGTTTGCGCGCAGGTATGGGGTATGTAGGAGCAAAGGATATAAAAGCACTGCAGAGAGCTAAATTCATAAAGATAACGGGTGCAGGTGCCAAAGAAAGTCATGCACATGATATTACTATTACCAAAGAAGCACCAAACTACAGTAAAAAATAAACCGGTTTGAATTCCCCAACAAAAAAGGCTTACCACTGGCAAGCCTTTTTTTATTGGGATTGGTACTGCTAATTTATTGATTAATCAATACCTTTTTACTAATGCTTTGCGTTCCGCTTTGTATGGTTATGAAATACATTCCGCTTGAGAGTTCAGCAGTTGGTATATTCATTTCATTTTTTCCAAAATCAGCTTCAACACTGTAATGCTTCTTTATTTTACCAGTAACGTCCATCAAAATTATTTTTACTGAAGCCGCGTTATTTAAATTAAATACAATATTGAGTTCAGTTGAAGCAGGATTAGGATAACACCCAAAGGAGGCACTCTCAATATTGCTGTTCTTTTCTTCCAAACCAATCAATCGGGCGGGTGCAATTGAATCAACATTGCCATCAGGCCATGCTACCATAAGCATTAACGGATAACGCTTTTGGTTTCCTGTTTCTCTGCGAAAACCGGAAGCAAACACCAAGCCTGCTTTACCCTGATGGTCTTTTAAATTTCCGAACATATCTTCTTTGTATCCACTGGTATCAGTTACTTCAAAACGAAGATTCTCCTGAGCTGAATGAAAGCCATATCCGTGGAATTGTCCGAATATTTTTTCTTTACACAAGAACTGAACTTGCCCAAGTCCTTTTGCAGTAACCAGTGATAGGTCTGTTGCGCCATGATAAAACAGCAAGTCAACATTTTTAGTGTATGCAGCTAATTTCTGTGCTCCTTTATATGTTGCCAGCTTAAATGAGATGTTTTGGCCGTTAGGGTTTGTATCATAATTAGCCGGTGTTCTTACCCCGGTGGCTATTACATAATAATTTGTTGATGAGTCTAAAGTAAGTGTGGTGTTAAAAAAAGCACTTGCAGCGCTTGTACTTCCGGAGTCTGCAATGGCAATAGCATAAGGTTTATATGCATCAAGAGTTATAAAAGGCGTTGCAGTTCTGAATTTGAAATTATTCAGTGCGCGTTCACCGTCAATGTATATATCAACCATCTCGATAGTGCTGTCTGGGCTGTTATGCACCACCTGCACATCACAGCTTAACTTATTTAAAGCCTGCACAGAGCCATCATTAAATACCAAAATAGGCTGAAAAAGGCTCGAACCGGTAAAGTTGCCTGCAGATGCTTTAAAACCAGATGCTAATAATACAGCTGTTTTGCCACCTTGGCCACTTAAACTTATGCGATAAGTTCCGAACATAATGGTGCTGTCGTTATTGGTAATGTTTAATAAACCATTTGCAGCAGAAAGAGAAACAAATGATAAGCCATTTTTAAATGAAAGGTCATTACCCAATTTAGCTGCAGAAGGTGTTAATCTGTTAAAATCCAACTCCGGGGCATCAGGGGTGCCATTTGAAACCATAATGTTTACTTGCGAAGAGCTCGTAAATTCGTTAAACATATCAGTGCCTAATAATTCAAATCTTCTATTTATACCGTTAGGATTACTAGTGTACTGGTTCGTATCAACCACGCCTGATGCAATCCCTAAATAAGTTTTGCCAGATTCAATTGTCGTAGTAAATCTGCTAATTACATTGGTGCCGGTGGTGTCTGGGCTATTGCGTTTGGTAACCGTAATGGTATAATTACCTTCTTTTACGGTAAGCATTTGTGTTGCTTTTCTGTAATCCAGTGCAGTTGCAATTTTCGTATTATTCATCCAAACATCAACCGAGTTTAAGATTACATCCGGACAATTGTTAATGATTTGCATGCGTGCTACTTCATCAAGGGTAACCACATTTCCTGCAGTATCCACTGCAATTACTTTGAATGCAGAACCATTTTGGTTAGCTAGAGGGTTTAAAAAACCTGAGGCAAGTACAACAAGTGATCTGCGATTAAAGCTCTGAAAGGGGGCGTTGTATGTTTTAACAACTGTATTGGTTCCTGCCACTCTTAAATCAAATGCAGTGGCCACTGCTGCAGGGAATAGGTTATTTGTGGTATCACCATAACGCAGCCCGGAGCTTAGTGAACTATTCGGACGTGCTACTACATCAATACCCGGTGCATCAGTTACACCATGTATAATGGTTGTAGCAACACCGCTAGAAGCAGAAACTAGCATGTTTCTTCTTTGTATAATTCTCACACCAGTTGAACGGGCATCAGGATTTGAGGCATAATTGGCAGGTGAATCTACACCGCATACCACGATTAAATTTGCATTGGTACTGCCAAACGATACTATTTGAGAAAATAAAACCTGATCGGCTGAATCTGAACTGCTTCTGTGGTTAACACTAAAACGGTAACTGCCCGAAGGAACTGTTAGCAGAGGAGTAGCTGTGCGGAAAGCAACATTATCAAAACGTGCACCATTTAAATACACATCAACAGTGTCTAATAAAATACCGGCAGCATTATGAATTACCTGCAAGCGTGCACTTTGTGCAAATGCATGGTTTGCAGTTAAAATTACTGAGCTTAGCAGAATCAAAGAAAGATAAATACGTTTAGCGTGTTTCATTTTGTAAAATGGTTTTCGTTTGCTTGGATATTGAGAATGGACAAATATATAAATACATTTCTTAAAACAAGTTTCAGAAAGCCAAAAGATGGTTGCTTTTAATTCCCTCAAAAGTTCATCACTTCGCAAATACTTTGCATGGTGTTATTATTACCTTTGAAAATACTTACTATTGTTTATGCACAAAGAGATTAATTTATTATTCGAAAAAGCTTTTAATCAGTTAAATACACAACAGAAACAAGCCGTTTCCTCTATCGAAGGGCCGCTTCTGGTTGTTGCTGGTCCCGGAACGGGTAAAACCCAAATACTGGCTGCGCGAATAGCCTATATTCTGAAAAATACGGATACAGCCCCTGAGAATATTTTATGCCTAACCTACACCGATGCCGGCACTGTAGCTATGCGCAACAGGTTACTTCAGTTTATTGGGCCTGATGCTTACCGGGTAGATGTATTTACATTTCATGCTTTTTGTAACACGGTTATCCAGGAAAATCTTGATGTTTTTGGGGTGAGGGCATTAACCGCTATCAGTGATTTGGAACGCATTCAATTGGTTCATCAAATTATTGATAATTTTCCTAAAGGTCATTTGCTTAAAAGGTATGCAGGGGATATTTACTATGAAACCAAAAAGCTCCTGAACCTTTATGATAATATGAAAAGGGA
>JBIIGU010000127.1:0-4302 GCA_044236275.1 Bacteroidia bacterium
TTGAAATGCCCTTACGCTATAAAACCTATTAAAATTAATTGGTGAAGACGTATTGGTATAGGTCATGAGATTGCCACCCTGGTTACATAAAGGTGATACCGTAAAATCAGAAGTGAGTGAATAGCTTGTATACGGACAGAAGATAAAATCGGCATTGAAAACCGGGCCGCCTACGTTAACATTATAACTTCTGATAATGTTGGTTCCTATTTTAACCGAGCTTAGCCACTCGCTAGCACCATTGCCTGCTGTCCAGCTGTTTGTAATAACGGAAACGTTGGTGGCACTGCTGTTTTCTATAGAGATGATATACGGACCTGTTACAGTTATAGGTACACTAAACACTGCTCTTCTACGCATATTAGATAATAAACCTCCGCCAAAAGTAGAATCAACATTTACAATAACCGTAGCCAAAGGAGGATTGGTTGTGGGAGGTGTTCCTGAGTATGCCGGCAAAGAGTCGATGATACTTGCGCTGTAAATACGGCACGTAACAGGTACAACTGCATTGGTCATTGCCGATTGCCAGGCATAAAAATCAAAACCATTGATGGTTAAAGATTGAGGTGCCGGATACCACTGGTAAAATGTGTTTCCGCTTGTTGTGTTATTAAGCGCAATAGCATTGAACTGAGTGGTTTTATTAAAGGTGTAATTGACTGTATCTGGTCCGCAGTTGCTGGTTTTACCAAATGCACCACCGGCCTGGTTCCATACCCGCTGGTGATTAAGGTTATTAATAATTTGAACAGGTGTAACCTGAACCTGAGCATGAGCAGCATTTATTCCTGCAATAATGAACAGTAGTAAGAGTAAGGTGTTTTTCATAGGAGCGCGGGGTTATTAATAAAATCGAATTTAATAAATATATTTTTGAATATTCGCATACCTTAATATTTAAATGCTTAAATTTTTCTCAATAATCGTTTTGCAAACAGCATTAATTGTTTCTCTAATAGCTCAAAATAGGGAAACCGGCAGATTTACCTTTACACGACTTCAAATGGAATATGGCAACCGCAGCATTGCAGCTGCAAAAGATAGCGCACATCAAACATTTGCCTACCAAACGCTTCAACTCAGCGCATTTTTGCCTATCTGGTCTAAAATAACAGGCGCAGCAAATGCAAGCAACTTTGGTTTCTTTTTAAACCCCATATTGCAGTTAAGTAAGGCAGATATCAGTTTGGTGCAGCAGTCGCGTTTACTTATTAATGCAGGAGCAGGATGTGGTGCCTATGCAGGCTTTGGAAATAAACATCTGCTGCTGGCACAAATCAGACCTCAATGGAATGAAGATGAGTTTACCATTTCAAACCCTGTGATGCGTTTTAGTTCGGTTTTTATCTACTCCTACAGATGGTCGCCCCATTTACTCACACAAGCCGGAGTAACATATACTTTCCAATTTGGTGAAGCCCTGGCTTTGCCATTGTTGGGTGCGCGTTATCAATTTGCCGGAGGCTCACGTTTTTCGGTTTTGTTGCCTATGCAACTTTCCTATAAGCAACTATTAAACAAACAATGGAGTATGATTTTTATGATGCGACCCAATGGCGGAATCAACCGTTTTGAAAACAGAAATTACTTTGCCAACACGGATGCAAACATTGCAGTTCATAGGCTGCGCTCTTTTCAAACGGGTGTGATGGGCGTTTATAAGGCAAAAAATAATTTGCGACTGCAAGCCGGTATTTTCCTGATAACAAAACAACGTATTACCTTTTCCGAAGACGGAAACAGAAGCGGTGAAACGTATTACCGTGCCGATACAAATCCAACTATTTTGATTCAGGCCGGTATTATCTGGCTTCCTGCTCTAAACAATATCCGCAATACATTTAGGGTAAACAAAAATGGAACTGAGGATGATGATGAAGAAGAAATGTTTCCGGGTTTTTAACATAACATTAAGTTGAGACTTCTTTTTTTTAATTAGTTTTGCTTGTGATGAAATATTTATTTGCCTTAATCACATGTATATTATTGCTGCAACCGGTCTTTGCTCAGGAAGCAGATAGTTTGGCCAATGAAGAAGACGATCCGGGTGTTTTGGTTATACCTCCTATTAATGAAAAAATAAAACTGGGTGTTAAATTAGGCTGTGGCCTTTTTATGATGGGTGGCGAAGAGGCAAATAATCCATATCCTATTTTTGGTTTGACAGGTGGAGGCTATTTCCGCTATCGGTTTAACAAACATTGGGCATTACAAACTGAGACCAATATCAGCATCAGAGGAGGTAAGTTTGACAATAAGGTAGATGAATACGGAACCATACGCACCTATTTTGTTGATGTTCCTATTTTGCTGATGTATGGGCTCAATGAAAAAAATACAAGTAATCTTTTTGCTGGAGCTCAATACTCAAATCTGCTAAACTCCATCATGTTTAAAACAAATTCACTGGTGCAGGAGTCTCAAGCGCCTGCATTAAACAAGCATGATGTAATGCTCATAACAGGAGCACAATTTAATACCCCCTTTGTAGGATTTCAACTGGCTGTGAAATATGGCTTGATGGATGCCAATAAAGGTCTCTTGCCTGCTATCGGTCCGGTTAATCAGAATAAAAACCTGCGGCATTTGGCTTTTGAATTCAGCTTTATTTTTTAAACAACATGAACAGAAAAGAACTGATACGGCAGATTAAACTTAAAAAGAGTTTTTTATGTGTGGGCCTCGATACAGATATTAAAAAAGTGCCCGCCCACTTATTGCATCTGGATGATCCTGTATTTGAATTTAACAAAGCCATTATTGATGCTACCAAAGACTATTGTGTTTCATACAAAATCAATACAGCATTTTATGAAGCCAATGGCGTAAAAGGATGGGAGAGCATGGAACGAACACTTTTTCATATTCCTGAAAATATTTTCACCATAGCTGATGCCAAACGAGGTGATATTGGAAATACCAGCGATATGTATGCACGTGCATTTTTTGAAACCTTGCCTTTTCATTCCGTAACACTGGCACCATACATGGGTAAAGATTCTCTTGAACCATTCTTTGCATACAAAAATAAATGGGGTATTGTGCTTGCTCTTACCTCTAATCCGGGTAGTGCCGACTATGAGCAGCAGCTTATTGGTAACCAAAAATTATACGAGCATGTAATTAAAACAACCAGCCAAATTGGGCATGCCGGTAATCTGATGTTTGTAGTGGGTGCAACCAAAGCAGAAGAGTTGGCACAAATCCGTAAACTCATACCTGATCATTTTCTATTGGTACCCGGTGTGGGTGCACAAGGAGGCAGCCTAGACAATGTGGTAAAATATGGTATGAATACCGATTGCGGATTGCTTATCAATGCCTCCCGCAGCATCATCTATGCTTCATCTGGTAAAGATTTTGCCGAAGCAGCTGCAGCCGAAGCCAAAAAATTGGCTGATGAAATGGCAAGGTATATTAACGACTGAGAGATTAGGAGATTGAAAGATGAATTGTTTTCTCAGCAAATTGCCCGATACATAAAACCTTAAAAACCACCCACCGTCATTAACGTGCGGGCTTCATTGTATTGTTGCTTTAAACGTAGATACAAGATATCGGTATTTCCTCTAACGCATCCAATCCAGCCAATTTTTGATTGCACACTGTTAAGCATTTTTTGCACGTGCATTTCATCAATACTAATAGATACCGGTAGCTGTAAATATCTGCTTACAACTTCAGCTGTCGGCTTTGTGCGCATCTGATGTAATACTGCTCTAACGTTTCTGATATAATACCTGCTTATATTCAGCTTCTCGTTAACCTTAATTCCGGTTACCCACTGAGGGCCATACGTATTTTGTCTTCTTGTTTTTTTGACATTCACTTCAAAGCCTGCATTGTTTATGATTTGAACAATTTGTTTCTTGAATTGTAAAACCAAATTTCTAGAACCTGAAAAGGTTAAATCATCTGCATATCGTGTATAGGTTACTGCCACGTCATCTTTACTTATCATGTTATTGATTTTTTCTACCAATTGCATCAGGGCAACATCTATTTTAGAAAAAACCATATTTGATAGAACCGGAGAAGAGGGTGCCCCTACAGGCAATTTTTTTTGATAGGTGCACAACAAAGCAACGGCCTTAGCTTCTTGGTCTCCGAAATAAAATGGCCACGAGCGAAGTGTTTCGTTTACCTGTTTTGCGGATATGCTCTCAAAAAAATTACTGATATCCATATTCAACACAAATGGTTTACCTACATGCGGTGACGCATTGGATAACACACCGTATTGATGATTACGAATGGATTGAACAAAACCATGAACACAGGATAATCTATGGTAAGAAT
>JBIIGU010000128.1:0-4284 GCA_044236275.1 Bacteroidia bacterium
GCCGCCAATCTTATGAGTGTAATGGTAGCGCATCTGAATGTGCCTGCCATTGATACCACCAGCACGCCAACGTCTGTTTCAAAGCCAGTAATTACAGGGTTGTTGCGCAATGAGATGGGTTTTGAAGGTTTGGTAATAACCGATGCCTTAAATATGAAAGGCGTTGCCGACTTTTATGGTCAGGGCGAAGTTGCTGCAAAAGCTTTTGCTGCCGGCAATGATGTGCTGCTGTTTGTAGAGGATGTTCCAATGGCAATCATGCGTATTAAAGAGTATTTAGCCAAAGGAGAAATTACCTGGGAGCAAATTGAGAAAAGCTGTAAAAAGATTCTGGCTACTAAATTCTGGCTCGGATTAAATCATTACAAGCCCATAAATCTGGAAAACTTAACTACCGATTTAAATTGTTGTGAAACCTACCTGATGACCAAAAAGGTAATTAAACAAGGTATAATAGTAGCCAGGGATGATGATAAAATAATACCAATTCAAAACCCTGAATTGTATCAGATAGCCGTTGTTTCTTTAGGCTCTTCAGGTTTTACTCCTTTTCAGGAAATGTGCACCAACTATATCAAGGCAGATTATTACAGTATTGATAAAGCAGAAATGCCGCAATACTTTGATAGTTTATTTACGGTGCTCAATTCTTATAATCTTATTATTCTTTCATTGCAAAATACCAGTAGGTTTGTAAGTAAAAAACTGGGCCTAACAACTGCACAGATTGACTTTTGTAACAGATTACTAGCAGGTGGGAAAAAGGTAATTTTTGTTAACCACGGAAACCCTTACATACTTAGGCAGTTTAATGGAATTCGCAATGCCATCATTGCTTTTGAGGATTTAGAAGAGTACAACCAATTATCTGCACAGGTATTATTTGGAGCAGTAAAAGCAGGAGGTGTTTTGCCTGTTACGGTAAATGAAAATTTTGCTATGGGAAGCGGAGAAAAAACAAATACGCTTGAACGGCTAGAATATGTTTATCCTGAAGAAGTAGGTATAGACCACACACCACTAAATATTATTGATACCATTGCAACGCAGGCTATTAATAGCGGTGCCACACCCGGTTGTCAGGTGCTGGTGTCGAAGGATGGTAAAGTAATTTACCAAAAATCTTTTGGGTACCACACTTATGATAAAATTCAGATGGTTAAGAATTATCATGCATATGATTTGGCATCTTTAACCAAGATACTTGCTACTACGTTAGCAGTGATGAAACTGCACGATGAAAAGAAGTTAAAAACAGAGGCACATCTTGGTGATTATTTGCCTGAACTCAAGGGTTCAAATAAGGAGCACCTCACACTGCATGATGTTTTGCTGCACCAGGCAGGTTTGGTGCCATACGTTCCGTTTTACAAAAAAACACTTGTTAATGGGAATCAGAATCCAATTTTATATGCCAACCAGCAGGATTCTAATTATAGCACTCCAGTTGCATATGGTTTATACATGCACAAAGATTATGAGGCGGTATTGTGGAAACAAATAATAGATACGGAAGTGAAACAGCATCCGGAGTATGTTTATTCTGATATAGGATTCATTTTAATGCGCAAGATTGTTGAGCGTATCAGCGGTCAATCGTTTGAAACATATTTAGGTGAACAGATTTATAAACCGCTTAATCTTTCGGTATTGCAATTTAATCCGCTTAATAACTTAAACCGCGATTGGATAGTGCCTACCGAGTGGGATTCTGCCTTTAGAAAACAGTTGCTTAACGGAACCGTTCATGATCCTACAGCTGCCATGCTTGGCGGTATTAGCGGTCATGCAGGATTATTCGGCAGTGCCAATGATGTGGCTGTTATTATGCAGATGCTGCTAAATGGTGGAGAGTATGGCGGCAAACGCATTCTTAAGGAGAGCACGGTTAAAGATTTTACCAAAAAACACGGCAAGGCCAGTCGCAGAGGATTAGGTTTTGATAAGCCTGAAACCGATACCAAAAAGGCTTCGCCAACTAGCCGTATGGCTTCACCACTTGCTTTCGGACATACCGGTTTTACAGGAACATGTGCCTGGGCCGATCCCAAATATGGATTGGTTTATGTTTTTTTAAGCAATCGTGTTTATCCAAGTGCAGAAAATAAAAAGCTGGTTGACATGAATATACGCACCCGAATAATGGATGTGATTTATGAAACGCTACGTAAAAGCGGAAAATAGTTTGTTGCGTAGGCCGTTTATCAAACATAATCTGCAATTTTGAGGTTTATTTGATATTACCCCTTAGGATTATTATTTATGAAAATAGGAATTGTTTGTTATCCCACATATGGAGGCAGCGGTGTTGTAGCTACTGAATTAGGAAAAGCTCTTGCACAAAGAGGACATCAGGTGCATTTCATTTCTTATAAGCAACCCGCACGCCTAGATTTTTTTGCAGAAAACATCTTTTATCATGAGGTATACGTAAGCAGTTATCCATTATTTGATTTCCCTCCTTATGAGTCAACTCTTACGAGTCGTTTGGTTGATGTGGTTAAGTTTGAGAAGCTAGATATTTTGCATGTGCACTATGCCATACCACATGCTGCAGCAGCTGTTATGGCCAAACATATCTTATCTAAAGAAGGTATTCACATCCCTGTAGTTACAACACTGCATGGCACAGATATTACATTGGTAGGTAAAGATAAGGCCCTTGAATCAGTGGTAAGTTATTCACTTAATGAGTCTGATGGTATTACCTCAGTTTCCGACTCCTTAAAAAAAGACACGTATGCGCTCTTTAAAGTAAATAAAGATATTCTTGTCATACCCAATTTTATAGATATCAAAAGATTCAGTAAACAACCGCGCGAGCATTTTAGAAAAGCAGTAACACCTGCAGGCGAAAAACTTTTGGTGCATACTTCTAACTTCAGAAAAGTTAAAAGAGTAGAAGATGTAATGAAGGTTTTTAGTATGGTGCTTAAACATGTAAATGCGCGTTTATTGCTTGTAGGAGATGGTCCGGAAAGGCATAATATAGAGCAACTTTGCCGTGAGCTGGATATTTGCGAGAAGGTTTCTTTTTTAGGCAAACAGGATGCAATAGAGGAGATACTTTCCATTTGCGATTTGTTTTTAATGCCATCAGAAACAGAGAGTTTTGGATTGGCCGCTTTGGAGGCAATGGCTTGCGAAGTACCTGTTGTATCAAGCAATGCCGGAGGTATACCCGAATTAAATATAGAGGGTGAAACCGGTTATTTATGCAATGTTGGTGATGTGGATGCAATGGCAGAAAAGAGCATATTTTTACTTTCAGATGAGCAGCGTTTAAAGACGTTTAAGCAAAAGGCTAAGCAACGTGCGCTATTATTTGATATAGATAAAATTGTGCCCCTTTACGAGGACTGCTATAATCGTGTATTGCAGCAGGTGCAAACGGCAATTGGGGGTTAAATATTTCAAAACGATTGTTTACTTTCGTTTTAGTTGAACCGATTCATCTATTTATTTCTTTTTATTTTTCAGGCTGCCTTATTCATGCTGGTGGGTAATGACCCTTTTTTTGGCGATTCTATTTCGTCCACTGTGCGCGCAGCAAGCAATATTTATAATAACAATTTACAAACTATTTTTTATCCGCTGCAACATGATCCAGGCCACCCAACTCTCTATGCCTGGTTGCTTGCAGCTTGCTGGCTGTTGTTTGGCAAATCTTTATTGGTTGCACATGCATTTGCATGCCTGTGGGCTTTTATTGCCGGCTGTATTTTTATTTCACTTTCAAAGCATTTGCTTTCTCCTTTTATGCAATGGTGTGCAATAATTATGCTTTGTTGTTTTGCCACTTATATATCACAAAGTGCTATGATGCTAAATACGATGGCATTTATGAGTATGGTATTACTGGCTTTTAAAGGTTTTGTTCAGAAGCAAAAGGTTTGGCAAATATCAGGCCTTACACTGATGATGTGTTTGCATACACAATCGGTTTTTTTTCTTATCGGTTTTTTTGTTGCATTTGTAATTGAAAAGTTAATCATACAAAAGCAAGAATTAAAAGTATTAGTCAGGCAATCTTTAGCGCTGTTTACATTGCCTGCATTGGTATACGTTGCATGGCTATTGCTGCATTTGCAGCATTCAGGCTGGGCCGTGCACTCACCCAATTATGCCGATGCCAAGGAAGTTAATTTTTCAACCACATTTTTTAAAAGCCTTTTAATTGTTTGTTGGCGTTTGCTTGATTATGGTATGCTGCCGGTCTATGCTTTATTGTTTTGCTTATGGCTATTTCGTAAAAAGCCATATCAGCCTGCCTTTTTTTATTTT
>JBIIGU010000129.1:0-4258 GCA_044236275.1 Bacteroidia bacterium
GCTTTACAGAAAACAGGAGGTAGATTCGGCAATATTATGCTGGCAGGGCGTTATTGCAAAAGATCCAAACTTTAGTAATGCACACTTTAATCTCGCGAATCTATTTTATAATATGCGCAACCTAAGCGGTGCTGCCATGCATTACAATCAATGCGTAAGAATTGATTCATCATTTGCTAAAGCACATTTTATGCTTAGCTGTATTTACAGCAATGAAAAACAGCTAAAACTGGCATCATATCATTTTGAGCAGGCTTTAAAGAATGGCTATAGAGATAAGAGCATAGATGAAAATAGCGATTTGGAGAATTTTAGAAAAACAGAAAAGTTCGTCCAACTCAGGAAACGTTATTTGTTGCATTAAATAAGCACAATCTGCTCTTACTTTTTTATTTCTTCCCATTTCATAGCATGCACGTCCTTAATCAGGCTTAGCTCGGCAATGATACTCTCAACATCGGTTTGCCTTCTGTCTAGCGAATGTATTTCTGCAGTAATTTTATTATTACCTTCAATGGAAATGCTACTTAGGTGCAGGGTTGGCGATGCTTTAACGGATTCTATTAAGGCTGCCCTAATGGCATCTTTAGCCTGTTCCGTGCAATGCAAATGTAGGGCATAGCTATATCCTGCTATTTCAATTTGCTGTATGCGGTGATCAATTTTATTACCTATAGGCCTGAGCACGATATTGCCAAAAACTACAAAAGCAGTGCCCACTATACCTTCATAGAAATGCCCAAGACCGGCAAGCGTTCCAATGGCTGCAGAGCACCAGATGGTTGCTGCTGTATTGATACCTGAAATATTCAAGCCATCACGCATCATTATGCCTGCCCCTAAAAAGCCAATGCCGGTTACAATATTGGCTGCAATGCGCGCGGCACCTGAAGGGTCGCCACCAATGTTTTCAGATGCCAAAATAAACAATGCTGCGCCACCTGAAACCAAAGCATTGGTTTTAACTCCGGCCAATTTGTGGCGCCATTGCCGCTCCAAACCAATAATTGTTCCGAGTGCAAATGCCAGAAGAAGTCGATGCTCAAACTGGCCAATATTCATATCCTGAAAATTCATAAAGCTAATGTAAAATAAATTAGCCAATTAGTTTATAAAATATTTGTATGCACTTGCCGCCCGAATTGTTAAATTGTACCCCCATTCAACATTCGGTTATGAATATACTTGAGGTTAAACATGTGTCAAAATTTTATGCCGATCATCAGGCACTGAGCGATGTGAGCATAACTGTTCCGCAAGGCTCTATATATGGTTTACTTGGTCCAAATGGAGCAGGTAAAACCAGCCTCATTCGTATAATTACGCAAATGACAGGAGCCGATATCGGTGAGGTGCTCTTTGATGGAAAACATATTAAACCCACCGATATTTATCGCATAGGTTATTTACCTGAAGAACGCGGCCTTTATAAAAAAATGGAAGTAGGAGAGCAGTTACTCTATTTTGCTCAACTAAAAGGCCTTAGCAGACAAGAGGCATTGAAACGCCTGAGGATTTGGGTTGACAAATTTGAAATTAAAAGCTGGTGGAAGAAAAAAGTAGAAGAACTTTCTAAAGGTATGCAGCAAAAAATTCAGTTTATAGCAACTGTATTGCATGAACCACGTTTAATTATTCTTGATGAGCCTTTTTCAGGTTTTGACCCGGTAAATGCCGCTATCATAACCGATGAAATTTTGAAACTCAAAGAGCTGGGATGTAGCATAATTTTCTCAACCCACAGAATGGAAACAGTAGAACAATTGTGTGATCATATTGCACTCATCAACCAGTCAAAAAAAATTCTAGAAGGATCGGTTAAGGAAGTTCGCGAGCAGTTTAAAACCAATATTTACGAAATAGAATATATTGGCAGCAATCTTAACCTTGGGCCTGAAATTGAAATTGAAGAAGTGAAACGATACGATAATGATCATAAACTGGTTGTTATTCGTTCTGAGCAAAATGTTTCGCCTAATGCCATCTTAGGAAAAGCAATACAGCAGGTTCAAGTGCACCGCTTCAATGAAAAATTACCTGATATGCATGATATTTTTATCAGGCTTGTATCAGAAAGTAATAACATGAAATCATTAACCAATAGCTAATTTATACTTTACACAATATGCAAGACGTAAAACAGTACATTGAACAAAACAAACAACGATTCTTAGACGAATTATTTGCCTTATTGCGCATACCTTCCATCAGTGCTGATTCTGCTTATGCAGGTGATGTGAAAAAAGCTGCAGAATTTGTGGCAGAGCGCATGCGCGAAGCCGGGGCCGACAACGTGGAGGTGTGCCCAACTCCGGGCCATCCAATTGTATATGGCGAAAAAATAATAGATGCAAAATTACCAACTGTTCTCGTTTACGGACATTATGATGTGCAGCCAGCTGTACCTCTTGATTTATGGGATACACCTCCTTTTGAGCCTACCGTAAAAATTACTGCAGCACATCCTGAAGGTGCGGTTTTTGCTCGCGGTTCTGCTGATGATAAAGGCCAATTTTATATGCACATCAAAGCGTTTGAGTATATGATGAAAACAAACAACTTGCCTTGTAACATAAAAATGATGATTGAAGGAGAAGAGGAAGTTGGCAGCTCAAACCTGGCTAATTTTTGTATGCAAAACAAAGCTAAGTTAAAAGCCGATGTGGTGCTCATCTCCGATACTTCCATGATTGCAAATGATGTTCCTTCTATTGATACCGGTTTGCGCGGATTAAGCTATGTAGAAGTAGAAGTAACCGGCCCCAACCGCGATTTGCATAGCGGTGTTTACGGTGGTGCAGTTGCAAACCCAATAAATATCTTGGCTAAGATGATTGCTTCTATGCACGATGAAAATAACCATATTACCATTCCGGGATTTTATGATGAAGTGATGCAACTTTCCGATGCTGAAAGAAGTGAATTAAATAAAGCCCCGTTTGATATGGCAGATTATAAAACCGACCTGAATATTGCTGATGTATGGGGTGAAAAAGGTTATACCGTTCTTGAACGAACAGGAATAAGGCCCACATTGGATGTAAATGGAATTTGGGGTGGCTATACCGGAGAGGGTTCAAAAACAGTTTTGCCTTCCAAGGCATTTGCTAAAATAAGTATGCGTTTGGTGCCTAACCAAAGCAGTGATAAGATAACAGCCTTGTTTCAAAAACACTTTGAAAGCATTGCACCTGCATCTGTTAAGGTGGTGGTTAAACCTCATCATGGTGGAGAACCGGTTGTTACGCCAACAGATTCGCCTGCTTATCTGGCTGCAGCACGCGCTATGGAAACTACTTTTGGCAAAAAGCCCATTCCTACACGCGGAGGTGGTAGCATTCCTATTGTGGCTATGTTTGAAAAACAACTGGGCTTAAAATCAGTCCTCATGGGCTTTGGTTTAGATAGTGATGCGCTCCATTCTCCCAATGAGCATTATGGTGTTTTTAATTATCTTAAGGGTATAGAAACCATACCTTACTTTTTTAGCTATTATGCAAAAGCACATTTGGATTAATTTCAAACCTTAAATTTGCTTCATACAACAAAAAATATTTTATCTTCGCCTGTCGAGACTGCGGTGGTGGTCCCGATGAATAATCGGGATTGTAGACACGCCAAGGCAAAATAAAAATAAAAACCGCTGCGGTGGTGATCCCGATGAATAATCGGGATGGTAGACACGCCAAGGCAAAATAAAAATAAAAACCGCTGCGGTGGTGAAATTGGTAGACACGCCATCTTGAGGGGGTGGTGCCGTTAGGTGTAAGAGTTCGAGTCTCTTCCGCAGCACTAAAGAGTCGCAATATGCGACTCTTTTTTTTTACTTATTATTAGTTGAGGTAAAATGGCATATAACGGTATCGTGTTGTGTGTGTTGTGCCTTGACAATAACATGGATTTAGCACAACTTTGCCTATCAACGGAAACAAACAAAGAGCTTTATTCTCAAACCAATTTTAAAAATCCGTCCAACTTATAAGGGGCTAAACCACTAACGTTTTGCAGCTACAAGAAGTTGGCGATTTCGGAGACGAAAACTGTCTGCCACCACCGAACTTGATACGAAGCACAAAGCTTCATTTAACCACTGAACCGCCAATTTCTTGTAGGTGCTGTTAGCGGTTCGTTGTTTATTTTCCATCAATAATTAATTTTTTAATTCCTGTTTTATTTCCGTTATTAATTTTTAGAAAGTAAAGTCCATTCTGTAGTCCTGATATGTCAATTATGCTCTTATCTTTTGAAAGAACAATAG
>JBIIGU010000131.1:0-4247 GCA_044236275.1 Bacteroidia bacterium
ATATCAAATGTGCTGTACCATGTTTTATATTCTTCAGTGTTGGGACAAACGTTTCCATCATCACACTTGCCAAATAAACAACTTAGCTTACATCCCATTCTCCTAAACCACCAATGGGCGCCATGTGAACTAACTTTGTAATTTTTATCAAGCTCTTTGCTATGTGCGGTTGTATTATTTAATATATTTATATCACCCAGCACAATTGAGATAAAGATTTTATTAGTAAGCGGGTCAAACGCAGCTCCAACTCCTGCATAATAAAGATCGGCACGAATAAATATTTTGCGGTATTTACCCATTTTCTTAAACAGCTTATCCAGTATTTCAGATTCGCTCAAGGTTTTGCCTTTGCCATTTGTTGCTTCGGCAAGAATTATTTCTTGTGGTAGGCCATCTTTTACACCTCCATGAAAAGATACCCGAAGCGCTGTAGTGCTTTTTTTAAGCTCCTTTTGCACATTGGTTTCTTGTTTAATTTCACTGCAGTAGTTGGCTTGGTCTTGGGATGCGTTTTCAAGAACCTGCGTTGAAACAACTTCTTCCATCTGTGCAGAGGCGCGCTGCTGGTTCATATAGGTAAGCATTCCCGTGCGGATGGAGTCTAGGTCGAGCTCCTGTGCAAAAGCACCACATGTTCCGTTAATAAAAATTAACAGTAATAGGGATTTGTAAATTTTCAAAGGCTTGAATTTTTGTACCAATATAAGTTTTTTGGACTAAGGCCTAATTAACATATCAAGGTGCCTTTTGAAAAATGTATACAGTTTGGCCGCCAAACCCTACTTTTGCCTACAAATATAAACAAATGATTACGCCCATTCTTAACAAGCTCGGCATTTTGCCGGTAAACCATGGCACCTCCACAGGAGCTTTACATTTCTCGGAAAAAACCGCTATTCAAAAAGAAGTCTTTTCACCTGTTGACGGCAAGCTTATTGCCGCTGTAAATTATACTACGCCCGCTGAATATGAAAAGGTCGTTCAGGCTGCTTCTAAAGCCTTTGAAGGTTGGCGCCTTGTTCCTGCGCCCAAACGCGGAGAAATTATCAGACAATATGGAAATGTGCTGCGCGAATACAAATCGGAGTTGGGCACACTGGTAAGTTATGAAATGGGAAAAAGCCTGCAGGAAGGCTTGGGCGAAGTTCAGGAAATGATTGATATATGTGATTTTGCGGTTGGGCTTTCGCGGCAGCTTACTGGCTTAACCATGCATTCTGAGCGTGTTAATCACCGAATGTATGAACAGTGGCATCCGCTGGGCATCGTTGGTATAATCTCTGCGTTTAATTTTCCGGTGGCTGTTTGGAGCTGGAACGCAATGATTGCATCAGTTTGCGGAGATGTTTGTGTTTGGAAGCCTTCTGAAAAAACACCTTTGTCTGCCATAGCCTGCCAAAACTTGTTGCAACAAGTACTTAAAGAAAATAATATACCCGAGGGTGTTTTCTGCCTAATCAATGGCGATTATACAATTGGTGAGTTAATGACTCGCGACTCCCGCGTTCCGTTGGTTTCGGCAACGGGTTCCATCAGAATGGGCAAAACGGTTGGTGCGGAGGTAGCCAAGCGTTTGGGCCGTTCTTTACTTGAGCTGGGCGGCAATAACGCCATTATTGTTACGCCAAATGCAAATCTTGATTTGGCTTTGAGGGCCATTACCTTTGGTGCGGCCGGAACCGCAGGCCAACGCTGCACCACTACGCGCAGGTTAATTGTTCATGAAAGCTTGTATGAAACCGTAAAAAACAAGCTGGTGCACATTTTCGGGCAACTTACCATTGGCAATCCATTAGAAAAAGGGGTATTGGTGGGGCCGCTAATTGATGAAGATGCGGTAAAGGCCTATTTGAACGCCATTGAAACTCTAAAAAAAGAAGGGGGGAAAGTATTGTGTGGTGCTGAGGTTCTCAGTGGAAGCGGATATGAATCGGGGTGCTATGTAAAACCAACCATTTGCGAAGCTGAAAACCATTTTCATATTGTGCAGGAAGAAACGTTTGCGCCAATCTTGTACATCATGAAATACCAAAACATAGAAGACGCCATTGCCTTACAAAATGGAGTTAAACAAGGCCTCAGCTCCGCTGTATTTACCGATAATTTGCAGGAGGCAGAGCGCTTTCTGTCGGCTGCAGGGTCTGATTGCGGTATAGCCAATGTAAATATAGGTACATCCGGTGCGGAAATTGGTGGTGCTTTTGGTGGCGAAAAAGAAACTGGCGGAGGCAGGGAATCCGGCAGCGACTCTTGGAAAGCGTATATGCGCAGGCAAACCAACACTATTAATTATGGCAAAGAATTACCGCTTGCACAAGGAATTGAGTTTAATATTTAGTCTCCAAGGGGTTTTTAATATTTTTGGAACACATATTGTTTTAGGTATGGCAACCATAATCTGCAACAGATGAAAAAGGTAATTTTTATAGCCACACTGCTGGCAATTGGAAACATTGGGAAAAACCAAAACGCCCCAACCGATGAGGTGTTGTATGAAATTAAACCCCTGCCAAACAAAGCATTTACCTTTGGCGAGCGCTTAACATATCGTATACATTATGGAATGCTTAATGGGGGAAATGCCTACTTTGAAGTCGATGATAAAGCACATGCGGTGAACGACAGGCAAACCTATCGCATTAAAGTTCATGGAAAATCAACTGGGCTGGTAGATGTAATGTTCAAAGTTAGAGATGAGTACGAATCATATATGGATGTAGATGCACTTGTACCTTGGAAGGCAACTAAAAACGTGCGTGAGGGTGGGTACCGCGATACAGATTTTATTATGTTTGACCACCGCAGGCGCATTGCCAGCAGCCGTAGAGGCCAATTGGCCATCCCGGAAGGAACCAAAGACTTGGTTTCGTCAATCTATTTTGCTCGCACGATGGATATGGTCAATGCCAAACCGGGTGATGTGTTTCCGGTTACTTTTTACCTTGATCATAAAAACTATGAATTTAGATTCAAATTTTTAGGCCGCGAAACGATAGATACCGAAATGGGCCGCTTTAATGCACTCAAAGTTAAGCCGCAGGTAATAGAGGGGCGCGTGTTTAAAGACCAAGAAGCAATTACCATGTGGGTAACCGATGATGAAAATAAAATACCGCTGCGCGTACAATCAGAAATTTGGGTGGGCTCACTCAAAGCCGATCTGATAGAGATGAAAGGAATCAGAAACCCGATTAGCTCAAAGGTTAAATAAAAAGGCCAAATCCTATTTATTAAAGACTTTTTACTGTTAATCCGCGCATTTGTTTTACTTTTGCGCGCCAGAAATTTATATACACAACATGAGCGGAAAAATCACTTTTACCATGATTAAGCCGGATGCCGTAGCCAACGGACACACCGGAAAAATTATTGACCACATCATTCAAAAGGGCTTCAAAATTGTAGCTATGAAGTATACACGCCTTTCTGATGAAAAAGCCGGAGAGTTTTATGATATTCACCGTGAGCGTCCTTTCTTTAAGGACCTTGTATCGTTTATGACCTCTGGCCCTATTGTAGCGGCAGTACTTGAGAAAGAAAATGCAGTTGCTGATTTCAGAAATGTAATTGGAGCAACCGACCCTCAAAAAGCAGAAGCGGGCACTATCCGAAACCTGTATGCAAAATCAATAGACGCAAACGCCATACATGGCAGCGATAGTGATGAAAATGCAGCACGTGAAGCTTCCTTCTTTTTCAGCGCATTTGATCGATTCTAATAATTTATTTGTGCTTATAATGCCCGTTGCAATATGCGCGGGCTTTTTTATTATATGTGGGGGAATCTATTTGCTTCCAATTTTATTAAAGTAGGCCTTGGCCTTTTCTTTATAATATGGCTGAAGCTGAGCAGGAATAGTTTGTTGAAGTTCCTTTTCTTTGGTTTTCTGCTTAATGTATTGCTCAAAATCCGGTGGGGTTGACTTTGGTTTTTCTTTAGCCTGTTCGGCCTCACGTTTTTGTTCTTGCTCCTGTTTCTTCTCGGCTTTTTCGCTTTCCAACATGCGGGTTAATATTTCCTGCTGACGCTGCAACATTTCGGTTGTAAGCTGTTTGTTGAACAGCTCTTTTTCAGATTGCTCCATCAGTTTTTGCATTTCCTGTACAGCCTTATTGCCTCCTATTCCTTCTTTTTCTTTTGCCCCCATTTCCTGCATCATTTTTTGCATTTGCTGCCTTATGGCCTGCTGCTGTGCCGCCATTCTTGCAAACTCCTGACTACCCACTCCCTGCTGCCCGCCCGG
>JBIIGU010000133.1:0-4167 GCA_044236275.1 Bacteroidia bacterium
ACATAAAAGTTTACTTTGGAGGCACCCTCTTTGAAGCCTTTATTGTGCGCAATCAGTTTGATGATTACTTAAAAATGCTTGAAAAATTTGGTCTTGAGCATGCCGAAGTATCGGATGGCTCCATTGAAATGCCCCATGAAATAAAACTATCCTATATCAATAAGCTTAGCAAACATGTAACGGTACTAAGTGAAGTTGGAAGTAAGGATGTGGAGAAAATAATTCCACCATACCAATGGATAGAATTGATGAAGAGCGAACTAAAAGCGGGTGCGTGGAAAGTGATTGCAGAAGCGCGCGAAGCGGGCAATGTAGGTGTTTATCGCAGCAGTGGAGAGGTGCGTGAGGGGCTGGTTCAGGAAATTTTAACTAAAATACCCGAGGAAAAAATTATTTGGGAAGCACCGCAAAAAGCACAGCAAACCTATTTTATTAAACTTGTTGGAGCCAATGTAAACTTAGGCAATATTGCGCCTAATGAAGTAATTCCATTAGAAACCCTCAGGCTTGGATTAAGAAGCGATACCTTTACCTTCTTTCTTAATAAAGGGGCTAAGTTTATTTCAAAAAAGAAGTAATCAGAATCAAAAAAATAACTTTACCAACATGACACTACAGGAACAAATCAATGCCGATATCATTACAGCTATGAAGGCAAAAGACGAAGCCTCACTGCGGGCATTGCGTGCGCTCAAGTCTGCATTATTGTTAGCTGCAACTGCAGAAGGTGCTACCGGAGATAAAATATCTGATGAGCAGGCTGTAAAAATCTTTCAGAAATTGGCCAAACAGCGCAAAGAGAGCATGGAAATTTTTTTACAAAACGGCAGAACAGAACTGGCATCAAAAGAAAAGGAAGAATTGGATGTGATTGAAAAGTATTTACCAAAACAAATGAGTGAGGAGGAAATTAAAGTTGCCCTTTCGGCAGTAATTCAAGAGGCTGGAGCTAATTCTGCGGCAGATTTCGGAAAGGTGATGCCGCTGGCCATGAAAGCCTTAGCAGGAAAAGCCGATGGCAAAATCATTTCAGCGCTGCTAAAACAACTTTTAGGCTAACATAAAATGAATAAGTTTGCAAAGGGGGCGCAACATGTTGTGCCCCTTATGCATGTTTAATGAAGAATACGTATGACAGATGAAGAGAGAATTAAGAAAGCATTTGAAAAAAAGAATTGGCCGGAAATAAAGGTAACCGATAGCTGGGCCACTTTTAAAATTATGGCCGAGTTTGTTGAGGGATTTGAGAAGATGAGCCGTATTGGCCCATGTGTTTCCATTTTTGGTTCGGCCAGAACAAAGGCCAATCACCCGTATTATAAGCTTGCCGAGGAAATTGCGGGTAAATTGGTAAATGCAGGATTTGGCGTAATTACAGGAGGCGGTCCGGGTATTATGGAGGCTGGTAATAAAGGCGCATTTGAAGCCAATGGTAAATCGGTTGGCTTGGGTATAGAGCTTCCTTTTGAGCAATTTGTAAACCGCTATGTCGACCGCGATAAGATGATTAATTTCGACTACTTTTTTGTGCGCAAGGTTATGTTTATGAAATACGCACAGGGTTTTATTGCAATGCCCGGTGGCTTTGGCACACTCGATGAATTATTTGAAGCTTTAACACTTATACAAACACATAAGGTTGCTCGTTTTCCCGTTGTGCTGGTTGGCACCGAATTCTGGAGCGGACTGTTAGACTGGATTAAAGCAGTAATGCTGCAGAAAGAAAAAAATATCAATCCGGAGGACCTGTTTTTGTTTAAGCTCGTAGATACCGCAGATGATGCCGTAAACTACATTTTGGATTACTATGCCGACATGGCTATTTCACCCAATTTTTAAAAACTATTCTGTTATGTCAACACTTAAAGAAGATGCATTAAAATACCATAGCAAAGGCCGCCCCGGTAAAATAGCTGTTATACCCACCAAACCCACCAATACCAAACGCGATTTGAGTTTGGCCTATTCTCCCGGAGTTGCAGAGCCTTGCATAGCTATTGCCGAAAACCCTGAAGACGTATACAAATACACCGCAAAAGGCAATCTGGTTGCTGTAATCTCTAACGGTACTGCAGTGCTTGGTCTTGGCGATATTGGAGCCGAAGCATCAAAACCAGTGATGGAAGGTAAGGGTGTGTTGTTTAAAATTTTTGCCGACATCGATGTGTTTGATATTGAAATAAACACCAAGGATACAGAAGAATTTATTAAAACAGTTAAGGCTATTAGCCCAACTTTTGGTGGTATCAATCTGGAAGATATTAAAGCCCCTGAATGTTTTGAAATTGAGCGAAGGCTAAAAGAAGAGCTTGATATTCCCATCATGCACGATGACCAACACGGTACAGCCATTATTACAGGTGCCGCCCTTCTAAATTCGCTTCAGCTGGTTAAGAAAAAAATAGACCGTGTTCAGGTAGTTTTTAATGGTGCCGGAGCTTCTGCCGTTTCCTGCGCAAAGGTTTTTTTAAGCCTTGGTGTGAAGAAAGAAAACTTGATTATGTGCGACAGTAAAGGGGTAATAAGAACAGATAGTCCCAATCTTGATGAAACCAAACAGTTTTTTGCCACCAATAAAAAGCTAAGTACGCTTGCAGACGCCATGAAAGGTGCCGATGTCTTTGTAGGCCTTTCAAAAGGAAATGTGGTGAGTCAGGATATGGTGCGAAGCATGGCAAAAGATTGTGTGGTATTTGCATTGGCAAATCCCGATCCGGAAATTTCTTATACAGATGCCATTGCCTCTCGCCCTGATATTATTTTGGCTACCGGCCGCAGCGATTATCCAAATCAGGTAAATAATGTGCTCGGCTTTCCTTTCATTTTCCGTGGTGCACTGGATGTGCGTGCCAGCAAAATAAACGAGGAAATGAAGTTGGCTGCCGTGCATGCTTTGGCGCAACTGGCCAAGGAACCGGTGCCAGAAATTGTAAATATGGCTTATAACGAAAAGAGCATTCAATTTGGCAGAAATTATATTATTCCCAAACCTCTGGATCCGCGCCTTATTACAACGGTATCACCTGCGGTGGCAAAAGCAGCAATGGATTCTGGAGTAGCCAAAAAACAAATAACGGATTGGGAAGCATACAAAACAGAATTGCTTACACGCCTTGGTAAGGAAAGTAATTTTATTCGTGTAATAGGAAGCAAGGCACGCAAAAATCCGAAACGTGTGGTATTTGCAGAAGCCGATAATTATAAAATTTTAAGAGCAGCTCAAATTGTAAAAGACGAAGGGATAGCTCATCCTATATTGCTTGGAGATAAGGTTAAAATTGAACAAATTATTCAAGAGAATAATATCAACCTTTACGGTGTGCCTATTATCAATCCGTTAGAGGAAGAAGAGAAAAGAAATGCATATGCCGAAGTTTTTTATAAGCGTAGACAAAGAAAAGGAACAACCCTACATGAGGCAAAGAAACTCATGCGCGACAGAAATCATTTTGCGCCAATGATGGTGGAGCTTGGGGAAGCAGATGCCATGATATCTGGATTAACAAAAAATTACCCAAGCACCATTAAACCCGCTTTGCAAATTTTAGGTAAAGAAGAAGGAACAAAAAAAGTAGCAGGTATGTATATCATGCTCACACAAAAGGGCACTTTGTTTTTCTCTGACGCAACAGTTAATATTAATCCTCATGTTGATGAAATAGTGGATATAACTAAACTCACCTACGATGCAGTAAAAAAGTTCAATATCAATCCACGCATCGCCTTACTTTCCTATTCCAATTTCGGTTCTGCCGAGGGTGAAACCCCAAGAACCATGGCAGAGGCACGCAACATATTAAAAGAAAAATATCCGTATATGGTTGTTGATGGTGATTTGCAGGCCAATATTGCACTGAATCAAAAACTACTTCAGGAAAATTTCCCATTCAGCGAGTTATGTGGCGAGCCGGTTAATACCTTTATCTTTCCGAAACTTTCGGCAGGTAATATTTCCTATAAAATGCTACAGGAACTAGGCGCAGCAGAGGCTATTGGTCCGGTGCTGCTTGGCCTAAAAAAATCTGCACATATTCTGCAACTGGGAAGCAGTGTTCGCGAAATTGTGAATATGGTAATTATTGCTGTGGTAGATGCACAGAGCAAGGAAAATTAAAAGTTGCAACATAATTTTAATAAACTCAGGTGTTCAACGCCTGGGTTTTTTAT
>JBIIGU010000257.1:0-2850 GCA_044236275.1 Bacteroidia bacterium
GCCCACTGCATCCCAATCTATATCGCGCTGATGACGTGAAACATCAATTCCATGTAATTCATAATCGGCTGGCAGCTCAATTCCAAATGATGGATAAGATGGAGAGGCATTAACCTTTATAAGGCCTGTCTCCGCAGTAACTTTACCATTGTTTATAAGCAGCATACCACAGCCTAAAGCAACTGCCAAGCATGCACCGGTAAGTAAAACTTTTGTTCCTTTCATTTTTTGAAAAAATATTATTCTTCGAATTTATGATTTACAAAATTACAAAATGTGAATAACATGTTTGTAATTGTCAACAGAATAACGTGTTATCGTAGCCCAAATTATACAAATGCCTTAAAAACGAATAGATTCTCAAGACTTTAGTAATGTATAATTGGATTTTTGCGGGTGGTGCTTATATTTGCAGCCCATAAAAAATGGCGAGGTAGCTCAGATGGTTAGAGCGCAGGATTCATAACCCTGAGGTCACGGGTTCGACTCCCGTCTTCGCTACACTAAAACCGCGGTATTTGCTGCGGTTTTTTTATTAGTTGGCCGGTATTAAAATAAGTTAGCATTTAATATCTTCGAAAGATGCAACAATTTGCAATTAAGCTTGCCTATACCCTCATATTTCTATGCGCAGCAGCGCTATCACTTCAATCTATTATTGAGCCCGATTTATGGTGGCAATTGGCCACCGGCAAACAGATACTCCAAAACCTAAGGGTTCCAACCCATGATACTTTTAGCTTTAGCTTTTCCGGTGCACCTTGGATAAATATCAAGTGGGGTTCTGAGCTATTTATGGCCATCATTGAGAACAAACTTGGCGCTGAATGTGTACCATTGCTTCAAACAATTGTGTGGCTGTGCATACTGGTCCTAGTAATGAGGTACGTTGGCAGTTCCTCCGCATTTATATCAAATCATACCTACAAAGCAGAAGCTATTTTAATTATACTTGGCTTAAGCCTGTTATCCATCAGCTACCGCATGAATGCAAGGCCGGAAATGTTTACCCACCTATTCACAGTTGCCTTCATATATTTACTGAAATCCAAAATAGCTAACAGAAGCACGCTGCTTTTCGTTTTTGTGTTACAGGCATGTTGGACCAATTTGCATGAAGCATTTGGCATGGGTGTGGTCATTTGCAGTGTTTACACAGCCGGGTATCTGGCAGATTACCTAATTCGGAGAGAAAAGTACATCCTTCAAGAAGTAATTCACTCATGCTTCGCAACCTTAATTGCGTTTGCAGCCATAGCTATTAATCCATATGGAACCAGCATGTATGGTCAAATTTATGAAATCTATACTCAACTGGGCTCAAATAAATTTACAACAGAGTTAGAGCCTTACACATCCTATTTTTACTGGAAATGGCCTGCTTATTTTCAACTCATTCTTCTCATCGGATCTGTTGTTTACTTGATGTTAAACTTGTTTAAAATTAAGAGAGGGAAAAGGCTGCAATATCTTTCTTTAACTTACGGAATGAGCTCAATCTTTTTGCTTGTGGCATTTACCTATCTGGCGAAGGATGCTTACAGGAATATTCTGTTTATATACTGGGGCAACATCCCCTTTCTTATTCCTCTAACGCTGGCAATAATCAAACTTCTTGAAAAGTATTTCAAGAAGTACAAACCTATAAGCATAATCAGTACAATTGTTATTGTTTGGCATCTGATTTTTTATGCCGGAATCGTAAATAACACATTCTATCAGCTAACCCATACCAACCAATGCTTTGGGCTGCAAGTGCATTCAGCAAACAATCCGGTAGGTGCTGCTGTATTTATGAAGTCGGAAGATATGCAACAGCAAAAACTATATACTGATTATTTATCTTCTTCCTACTTCTTATATAAACTTCAACCAGACTTTCGATCCTTTATTGATTTACGTGATCTCGATATTTTTCCTGATTCATTCTTTCAAGTAAACACAGAGGCCGTTTACTTCTATGATAAATTCAAATCGCTGGAACAAACTTATTCATTTAGCGGGGCTGCCATTTTAAATAATCAGTTTGAAAGGCTATGCAAAAACTTGTATAAGGACACCACCTATACTTTGATTTATGCAGATGACTTAATTTCTGTTTTTTCCAAAATGCAAAGCAAAAAATCGGATAGTACAGGTGTATTCAGGGCTCATCCAACTTCAGTTTCAGGATTATTTGCAACAACTATTAATCATTTATTTAATCCATGGTGGAAGCCCTATGAACCAACTTTAGCAGAAACAAATGATGCTATGTTGACGTATTATAAAAGAATGGGCGATAACCAAAAAATGCTTCAACTGCTCGAAAACCTCAAACGGAATAATAAACAACTTAGCATTACCGCCTTGAATATAAGTGGTAGCTACTATCTGGAAAAAGCAATAGCAGATACTACAGGTAGGCAAGAATCACTTGACTCTGCACGTCATTATTTTGATTTAGCCGTAAAATTAGAAGCAGGAAATGCAGAAAGCCATTTCAATTACGGCTTGTATTATTTAAACACCGGCAATTATAAAAAAGGCGCATTGAGTTTTGCTGAATCTGCTGAGTTAAAACCGGATTTTGTAAACGGCCACCTGTATGCTGCGGAGTGCTACAAAATGCTGGTTGAAGGAGGCAAGACCGCTGCTTACCTAGATGAACTTATCTATCATCTTAAGCGGGCTGATAAAATGATGCCTAACAACCCCAATGTAATTTGGAATCTGGGTATGGCTTATTATCGTAAAAGAGACTGTAACAAAGCTCTGCCTCTGCTTGAGCAATCCTTATTATTTAAAGAATTGAGTGAAGAAGACCGGATAATTGCTAAACAAAGTATTGAAGGATGCAGATAATTCATT
>JBIIGU010000134.1:0-4113 GCA_044236275.1 Bacteroidia bacterium
TCATTGGCACACCTCTGTTTCTGCGTGCAGCAGCAACGTGCTGACGAAAAGCATATCCATCTCTACATGAAGTTGGATATGGAACAGGGGCCTGTAATTCTGCATCGGTTTCGGAAATTAAGTTTGGCATTTGCTTCCCTGATTTTATCTCCGCATCAATCTGTAAAGCTTTTTGCATGGCTGATTCACCTGCAAAAAGAAAGTCGCGCATGTTATAAGGCAAACTGCTATCGGCCGCTTGCACATCTGCAATCATGCCGTTATGATAAATACCCAAGCGGGTTATGTTCTGATGTATATAAGTTACTAGTTTCATAATCTAATAGCGAAGTAAATATGAATTGATTTATAGCTTTGGTAAGTTGATTTTATCAGGCACAATAATAACCTCCGGAAACTCCTCTAGCATCTTTTTATAAAGCGCATGAGCTTCCATTCGATTTCTGAAATCACCAACACGCACCCTAAAATTGGGCTGCTGATAAATCAGGTAAGCATCAGCGTTGGGGTATAATTGCAAAAACTTATTACGTGCATCTGCTGCGCCTTTTCTATCTGCATCGGAGTAAATTTGAATGCGAAAACCTGGAATACCTTCAGCTACTTTATTTTCTTCAATATTTTTTTGAATTAAAGAATCAACCTGAGAATCGCTTATAGCAGTTGCAGCAGTTTGGCTATAGCTTTTACTGCAAACCAGCAGAAGTATAATGCCTGCAATAACCTTAGCTTCAAGATGTAGTGTATGGTTTTGCATACGTTATGATTCGGAAGCTACCAATTCTAAACCGGATGAAGTACCAAGTCTGGTTGCTCCTGCCTTAATTAATTGCTCAGCAAAAATTTTATCTTTTATTCCACCTGAAGCCTTAATTTTAATTTTAGCAGGCAACACTTTTCGCATCAGCTCTACCGCTTCAATAGTGGCACATGCAGGAGCATAACCTGTTGAGGTTTTCACGAAATCAGATTCGCAATCGGCACAAATCCTGCATGCTTTTTCAATTTCCTCATCACTCAAATACGCAGTTTCAATAATTACTTTGCATTGCTTATTCTGTAAATGGCAAGCTGTAATTACGGCTTGAATGTCGTTTTGAACTGCTGCATAATCGCCTGCTTTAAATGCAGCAATATTCATTACCATATCTATTTCATCTGCACCGGAAATAATAGCTTTCTTTGTTTCCTCCACCTTTGATGCCACCGTTGAGTAACCCAGTGGAAAACCCACCACGGTAACAATTTTAACCGGAGCCTTTTTAATTGTTTTTTTAGCGAGCTGAACATAATATGGTGGCACGCATACTGCATAAAACTGATGTTCTATAGCCTGCTCACAAAGGCCAATAATATCCTGCTGATTACAATCAGGCCTTAGCATAGTATGTTCTATATGCCCGGCCAAAGTTGATACTTCTGTCGTTTCCATAATATTATCTTTCATCATGCTTCCTCTTTACCATGGCAAGCTTTGTATTTTTTGCCGCTGCCACATGGACAAGGATCATTTCTTCCTATTTTAACTACTCCCTTTATTTGTTGTTGCTTAGCTGCTTCATTAGCCTGCCCTGACGCAGCAAGTGCTGCAGCCCTTTGTGCCTCAGCAATTTCATCGGTTCTGCTGGTTTGAAGCCTTTCCTGCCTGCGCTGCTGTACCTGAGCTTCCTGCAAATTCTCTGCACGTTCTACCGGTATATAGGCTTTAAAAAGCATGGATAAAACATCGCGATTTATTCTGCTCAACATAGCTTTAAATAAATTGAATGACTCGAGTTTATAGATGAGCAAAGGATCCTTTTGCTCAAATACTGCATTTTGTGCAGACTGCTTCAATTCATCCATTTCTCTTAGGTTTTCCTTCCACTCATCATCAATAATCCAAAGTGTAGCAAACTTTTCAAAAGTTTTAAACAAATCCTTGCCTTTACTTTCATAAGCGCGCTTGAGGTTTACCGGTATCTGCATACCCCTGATGCCATCTGTAAAAGGCACTGCTATATTTTCAATCTGATTACCTCTGCTATTAAACAAATCATTTACCACAGGGAATGCATCTTTTGCAATGCTTTCCTTTTTATGGTTATAATGCAATAATAATTCAGCAAACAAGGTGTCGGCAATCTGTTCCGTTTTGCCGTTTAAAAATTGTGCCTCATCAATTTTAGGCTCATAAGCAAATAAACGCAGGCATTCAAATTTAAACTCATGATAATTCTTCTGATCCTGATACTCCTCTACCAGCTCATGTGTTAAATCAGCTAGCATATTATTTATATCAAGACCAAGCTTATCCCCGTAAAGTGCATTTCTTCTTTTTGTATAAATTACTTCACGCTGTGAGTTCATCACATCATCATACTCCAATAAGCGTTTACGTATACCAAAGTTATTTTGTTCTACTTTTCGCTGAGCACGTTCAATATTTTTTGTTATCAGAGAATGTTCAATATTTTCTCCTTCTTTCATACCCAGCCTATCCATAATGGAAGAAATGCGCTCGCTTCCAAAAAGACGCATCAAATCATCTTCCAGTGAAACATAAAATCGGGACGAACCAGGATCGCCCTGTCTGCCTGCACGGCCGCGTAACTGACGGTCAACCCTGCGTGATTCATGACGCTCTGTACCAATTATGGCCAGGCCCCCAACTTCTTTTACACCTACACCAAGTTTTATATCCGTACCACGACCCGCCATATTGGTTGCAATGGTTACTGCACTTTTTTGGCCTGCTTCAGCTACAATATCTGCTTCGCGCTGATGCTGCTTAGCATTTAATACATTGTGTTTAATTTTTCTGAGGGTAAGCATGCGGCTTAATAACTCAGAAACCTCTACAGAGGTTGTTCCCACCAGTACTGGTCTGCCCTGCTCAATCAGTTTTACAATTTCATCAATAACGGCATTGTATTTTTCACGTTTGGTTTTGTAAATTACATCATTATCATCCTTACGTGAGATAGCTCTGTTTGTTGGAATAACAACAACATCCAGTTTATAAATTTCCCAGAACTCACCTGCTTCCGTTTCAGCTGTTCCGGTCATACCTGCCAGCTTATGATACATACGGAAATAATTTTGCAAGGTGATGGTGGCATAGGTTTGTGTGGCCGCCTCTACTTTTACATTCTCTTTGGCTTCTATAGCCTGATGCAATCCGTCACTGTAGCGCCTGCCCTCAAGCACGCGACCGGTTTGCTCATCTACAATTTTAACCTTACCATCAGCTATAATGTACTCCACATCACGATCGTAAACGCAATATGCCTTTAGCAATTGGTTCACTGCATGTATACGCTCAGATTTAACAGAGAAATCAAGCATAAGCTGATCCTTTCGTTTAATCTTCTCTTCATCTGTAAGATTTGATTTTTCTATTTCTGCTATTTCGCTGCCCACATCTGGTATAATGAAGAAATGCTGATCCTCTCCGTTGGCAGTTATCAGCTCCACTCCTTTGTCCGTTAGCTCAACACTGTTGTGCTTTTCATCAATCACAAAATATAAATCAGCATCAACCTTATGCATTTCCTTTGATTGATCCTGCATGTAAAAATTTTCGGTTTTATTTAAAACCCCTCTCATGCCTTGCTCCCCCAGAAACTTAATCAAGGCGCTGTTCTTTGGTAGGCCTCTGTAGGCTTGTAGCAACTTAAAACCACCATCTTTTTCGTTTCCTGATGCAATTAATTTCTTAGAATCTGCCAACGCAGTATTCAAATACGTTTTTTGGGCCTGCACCAATTTCTCTATTCTTGGCTTAAGTGCATAAAATTGCTGGTCATCACCTTTAGGAACAGGTCCGGAAATGATAAGCGGTGTTCGGGCGTCATCAATCAAAACAGAGTCAACCTCATCAACCATGGCAAAGTGGTGTTTACGTTGAACAAGTTCTGAGGTATCACGACTCATATTATCGCGCAGGTAATCAAAACCAAATTCATTGTTGGTGCCATAAATAATATCGGCCATGTAGGCTTTTCTGCGCTCTTCTGAATTCGGCTGATGATAATCTATACAATCTACGCGCAAACCATGAAACTCAAATAAGGGGCCATTCCATTCACAGTCTCTTCGGGCAAGGTAATCATTTACTGTTACCAAGTGTAC
>JBIIGU010000137.1:0-4082 GCA_044236275.1 Bacteroidia bacterium
GGTTCCGCTAAGGCCACCTTGGGCTTGAGCAAACAGATTGATAAAGCAGGCTAGTATAAAAAGTATAAATTTTCTCAATGTTGGTTTTGTATGAAAAACAAATTAGAATGCAATTATCTAAAATAATGCTGCTTAATGGCAAAGATTTTTATAAACGGTATTAAGAACTTTTTAACGCATTAAATAAATCAATATTATACATTTGTGGTTTAGCCAATCGTTTAAACAAATTGTATTTCGTTCAATCAATTATTAATTCAATAAAATTATGAAGAAACTGTTTTCCATCAGCCTTATTGCAGTAGCCTTATTATCCAGTTCATTTATATTGCCAAAAAATGAAGAACTAAAATGGATGGATTTTAATTCCGGATACGAATTGGCTAAGAAAAAAAATAAAATTATGCTGGTTGATGTGTATACCGATTGGTGCGGATGGTGTAAGGTGATGGATCGCGAGACTTATGCTAAACCTGAGGTAATAAAGATGATTAATGCAGATTTTGTTGCCATAAAATTTAATCCTGAAAAAAAGGATGTGGTTTACACGTTTGAAGGTAAGCAATACACCGGTGATCAGTTGGCCGGAGTAATAAGCAATAACCAGCTAACAGGTTATCCTACCACTATTTTTATGTATCCCAAAGGCAAAAAAATGAATGTAGTGGGCGGCTATCAAAATGAAACTAATTTCAAAAACCTGCTCACCGGTATTAAATCTGAATTTAAAATAGGGGCAAAAAAATAGTTCCCTGTTAAACTTTACCAAGGCCTGCAATTGAAATACAATTGCAGGCTTTTTTTTATTACTCAAACCTTATGGCCTTTACCGGAGTAATGCGTGAAACAAAAGCAGAGGGCAAGAGCAAAACCAAGTAGCAAACGATAAATGCGCCTGAATTAAGCAGCAGGATATCGCCAATTCCAAGCTGCACAGGAACCTCACTTAAATAATAAGATTCCTGCGAGAGTTTAATCCATCCCCAATACTTTTGAGACAAACAAAGCAGCAAGCCTATTGAATTGCCAAGAGCAAGACCTACTAAAACCAAATAGGAAGCCATGTAAATAAATGTTGAGGAAATAACACGGTTGGGTGCCCCAAATGCCTTAAGTAATCCTACCATATTGCTTCTTTCCACAATCAGTATAAGCAGTGCTGTAATCATATTAATGCAGGCCACCACCAGCATGAGGATAATGATGATAATCGCATTCATATCTAAGAACCCCAGCCACTCAAAAATTTGTGGCTGCAGCTGTTTAATAGTTAATACTTCCAGATGATATGGGATGAAAGGCATTAATAACTCAGTAATATTATCCAATTTGGCAAAATCATCTATTTTAAGTTCATATCCGCTAATCTGATTTTCATTCCAGTTATTCAGTTTTTGAATTTGCTTTAAATCGGCAAATGCATATAACTCATCGAGCTCACCATATCCTGTTTTATAAATACCGGTAAGCTTAAACTTTCTTACCCTTGGCGGATCTTGAACAAAATACACCACCACCGCATCATTCAGCTTCAACTTTAGTTTTGAAGCGGTAGCTGCAGAAAGCAACACCTCTTGTGATGAAGATGAATCATTAAAATGCGGTAGACTTCCCTCCTGCAGGTATTGCTGAATGAACCTCCAATCATAATTTTTATCCACACCTTTTATTACTACGCCCTGAAACTCTTCAGCGGTTTTAATAATTCCTGCCTTAATACCAACAGGCTGCACAGCTGCAACTCCCTGCTGTTGCTTCATAAGCTTTACCAGCTGAGTATCGTTTTGAACCGGAATTGTTTCATAGGAATTATTTAAATCCAACCGGCTAATTTGTATATGGCTGCCAAAGCCGGTAATTTTGTTACGAATTTCAAGTTGATAGCCTTTTACAATGGCAAAGGTGCAAATCATAACCGCTATACTTATTGCAACAGATGCAATGGCAATGCGCACAATAAGCCCGGATGACCCCTTGCCCTTGCTAGATGACAGGCGTTTTGCTATGAAATAAGAAATTTTCAACCCAATAGAATAATGTTCGAATATAAGAAGCTATCAGCATTTTTAATTTTTTGTATTTGTGGCCTGCAATTAATCGGTCAGGTTATAACCGGTGCAGAGCAAACAAATAAGTATATGCCTATGCTAAAAAATAAGCGAGTGGCACTGGTAGTAAATCAAACATCGGTTATTGGAAAAACCCACCTGGTTGATTCACTAAAAAAACTGAAAGTAGATATACGCGTAATCTTTGCACCTGAGCATGGCTTCAGAGGTAATTACGGTGCAGGTATTGAAATAAAGAGCGGGAAAGATGCCAAAACAGGTTTAACTGTGATTAGCCTTTACGGGAAAAACAAAAAACCATCGGCCGCAGATATGGCAAAAATTGATGTGGTTATGTTTGACATACAGGATGTGGGGGCAAGATTCTACACCTATATTTCTACTTTACATTATGTAATGGAAGCTTGCGCTGAACATAAAAAAATGCTTATTGTATTAGACCGGCCAAACCCTAATGGATTCTATGTTGACGGCCCTTTGCTCGATACTGCTTTTCGCTCATTTGTTGGAATGCATCCCGTACCTATTGTGCATGGAATGACCGTAGGTGAATATGCTAATATGATTAATGGAGAAAAATGGCTTGGTGCAGAGAAATCCTGCCTTCTGAGTATAATTACCATGAAAGGCTACGACCACAATACACGATACAACTTGCCTGTTAAGCCTTCGCCTAATTTGCCAAGCATGAATGCCATTTATCTTTACCCGGGCTTATGCCTGTTTGAAGGCACCAATTACAGCATGGGCAGAGGCACAGACAAACCATTTGAATGCATTGGTAAACCAGGATTGGCGCACGGCAATTATATATTTACACCAAAACCTATAAAAGGCGTAGCAGAGAATCCGCCTTATGCTGGCAAAGAATGCAGGGGCTATTTGCTAAGTGATTATGTTCAAAACGTTTTTATACATAAACCTCAGCTTAATATTGGATGGCTCATAGATATGTATGCGCAGGATAGTGTCAAAAGCAGTTTCTTTAACGATTTTTTTACGCTACTTGCAGGAAGCAATCAGCTGCAGAAACAAATTGAAAGCGGAATGAATGAATCTGATATTAGAAAAAGCTGGCAGCCGGGCTTGCAATCTTTCTATAAAATAAGAATGAAATATCTATTGTATAAGGAATTTAGCATGTTTAACAAATGAAAGCCGTTTTAGCACTCATAAAAAAAGATCTTGTTATTGAGTGGAGACAACGCTATGCAGTAAATGGAATTCTGCTGCATACCATTGCTTCCGTGTTTGTGGTTTTTCTTTCGGTTAAAGTATTGAATGCACCCACATGGAATGCTTTGTTTTGGTTAATTATGCTCTTTACATCCATTAGTGCAGTGGCTAAAAGTTTTATTGCGGAAAGCAAAGGGAGAAGCATGTACTACTTTGGTATTGCCACGGCAGCGCAGATTATTATATCAAAAATTATTTATAACAGCTTGCTTATGCTTGTGATTGCAATGGTTTGCTTTTCCATATATGGCATCGTTTTGGGGCAACCTGTCATCAATCTTCCTTTATTCTTACTGGCAATGTTTGCCGGATGTATTGGCTTTGCAGCTACGTTTACCTTCATCTCTTCCATTGCATCAAAAGCCGGCAATAGCAATGTATTGATGCCAGTGCTATCATTCCCGGTTATTTTGCCATTATTGCTTGTGCTGATAAAAGCTTCCAAAAAAGCAATGGATGGAATAGACAGTTCTCTCATTTTTCCTGATTTGATTGTGCTATGCTTAATCAATTTAATGATTGTAGCGCTTGCATACATGCTTTTTCCTTATTTGTGGAAGGAATAAATTAAAACAATACTATTTTGAAAATAATTTATCTTGGAACTCCCGTATTTGCTGTTGCACCGCTTGAGGCTATTATTCAGGCAGGATTTGAAGTGGTTGCGGTGGTAACTGCGCCTGATAAACCTGCAGGAAGGGGAATGCAAATTCAATTCTCACCTGTTAAAAAATTTGCCCTTACAAAGCAAATACCTGTGCTACAACCTTTAAAACT
>JBIIGU010000136.1:0-4082 GCA_044236275.1 Bacteroidia bacterium
CCTGTCAATTATTTTTAAGGTGGTTTCAACGCCTACGTCAGACGTAACCAGAATTTCTTCCAGCGCATCCAGAAAAGCGTCATCAACAGCTGATTTACCAACAAGGGCCTTGCTTATTTTTGATAATAGACCGGTCTTGGTTTTTTCTAAGCCCTGATCGAGTTTTTCCTTTTTTTCTTTGCTAAAAAAGCTGAAGATTCCCATGAGATTAATGCTATGTAAACAAAAAAGCATCCCGCAATAGCGGAATGCTTCTAAATTCGGTTACTGAATGAAATTAGCCTTTGAAAAATGATTTAACATTATCGTTAGCTATGATTTCAGCTTTGAATGAGTAAGAACCTTTTTTGTTCTTTACTGCACGATACACTTTAGCAAATTCTTTGCCTGTGCCGGTTTTAAGTGTTGCAACTACCTTCTTAGCCATGTTTTATTTATTTAATTTCTTTGTGAACGGTTACCTTCTTCATGATTGGATTGTATTTTTTCAACTCCAAGCGCTCAGTGGTGTTTTTCTTATTTTTAGTGGTTATGTAGCGAGATGTGCCCGGAAGACCAGAGTCTTTGTGCTCGGTGCATTCCATAATAACCTGTATTCTATTGCCTTTTCTTGCCATTGTTACGGTCTCCTATGTAAATTAAATGGTACCATGTTTAGCCCACTCTCTTAAAGCGGCAGTGATACCCATTTTGTTAATGGTTTTAATTGCTTTGGTAGATACACGAAGTGTAATCCACTTATTTTCTTCGGGTATGAAGAATTTTTTATCCTGTAAATTAGGATAGAAACGTCTTTTGGTTTTACGGTTGGAGTGCGATACGTTGTTTCCTACCATCGCACGTTTTCCGGTTAAATCACAAACTCTCATGGCTTTAATTTTGTAAAAAGGACTGCAAATATGGGGGATTTATTTAAAAAATCAATGTTTATCTAAGTTTTTTATTGAAATAAGCAACTCAATGCGGTAATACTGTATTTTCGACCCGCAATTATACAGAAAATGACATACGAATTTATACAAACAGACCCGAAATTCTCTGAGCACGTTGCCTTAATTAGGCTTAACCGACCAAAGGAACTAAATGCCCTAAACCTGCAACTGATGCAGGAATTAAAACATGCTTTGGCAACTATGGATCAGGATGAAGATATCCGTTGCATTGTTATTACCGGAAATGAAAAAGCTTTTGCAGCCGGTGCAGATATTAAACAAATGGAAAGCCGCACTGCAATTGATATGCTCATAATTGACCAGTTTGAAACCTGGGACCAAATACGCAAAACAAAAAAACCGGTAATTGCAGCCGTTTCCGGCTTTGCATTGGGTGGTGGTTGCGAGTTGGCCATGACCTGCGATATGATTGTGGCCAGTGAAACTGCAAAATTTGGCCAGCCTGAAATTAAAATTGGCATTATGCCCGGTGCAGGCGGAACGCAGCGTTTAACAAAGGCCATTGGAAAGGCCAGAGCCATGGAAATGGTTTTAACAGGTAAATTCATTACTGCAGATGAAGCCCAAAAAGCAGGGTTAATAAACCGGGTGGTGCCGGAGGAAGTATATTTAGATGAAGCCTTAAAATTAGCCAAAGAAATAGCACAACTCTCTCCAGTTGCGGTTAGATTAGCCAAAGAAAGTGTATTAAAAGCCTTTGAAACAGGACTACAGGAAGGATTGTATTTTGAGCGCAAAAACTTTTACATGTGTTTTGCCAGCGAAGACCAAAAAGAGGGCATGAAAGCTTTTGTAGAGAAACGGAAACCCGATTTTAAAGGCAGATAAACATAAAAAAACACCGCCTCATATGAAGCGGTGTTTTTTAAAAAATCGTTAACCGTTAAAAGGTTTATTTTATTGAATCTACTACTGCTTTAAATGTTTCAGGATGATTCATTGCCAAATCGGCAAGCACCTTGCGGTTTAAGCCTAAATTTTTCTTAGCAACCAATCCCATAAACTGAGAGTAGCTCAAGCCATGCAAACGCGCACCGGCATTGATACGTGTAATCCAAAGGCTGCGGAAATTGCGCTTTTTGGTTTTACGATCGCGGTAAGCATACTGCAAACCTTTGTCGATACTGTGTTTTGCAATGGTTAATACATTTTTGCGTTTACCCCAATAGCCTTTGGCTAATTTGAGGAGTTTTTTTCTGCGTCTGCGAGACGCTACTGAATTGACTGAACGTGGCATAATTTTTACTTTTTTTTGGACCTAAGCGCCCCGGTTTCAATTGGGGTCTTTAATAGCTTTTGTCCGGGTTAAACATTTAATTGAATGAAACCAGTATTAACAATTGATTATTTACCAATAGCTAATAAGTTTTTCACCAAGCCCATATCGGCATCGCATACGGTAACCATTTTGGTTAATCCGCGCTTTTGCTTAGTGGTTTTTTTGGTGAGGATGTGATTTTTGAAAGCCTGTGCCCGCTTTATTTTACCACTTGGGGTAACTTTAAAACGCTTGGCAGCGGCTCTGTTTGTCTTCATTTTTGGCATAACGTGTTTCCTCTTTTATTTTCCGGTTAAACGATTTTCAAAACTTATTTGCCCGCTTTGCCCTTTGGGCTCATGAGCAGGAACATTTTCTTTCCTTCCAGCTTAGGCAATTGTTCCACTTTACCTAACTCTTGCAAGCGTTGCGCAAATTGCAGCAACAACACCTCTCCTCTTTCTTTATAAACAATAGCTCGTCCTTTAAAAAACACAAACGCACGCACTTTATTCCCTTCACTTAAAAATTTCTCGGCATGTTTTACCTTAAAATCAAAGTCGTGCTCATCTGTATTGGGTCCAAACCTAATTTCCTTTACTTCCTGCTTGGTTTGGTTGGCCTTTTGTTCCTTCTTCTTTTTCTTCTGCTCGTATAGAAACTTTTTATAATCAATAACCTTACAAACCGGAGGATCTGCGTTTGGAGAAATCTCCACCAAATCCAGTTCCTGCTGTTCGGCAATTTTCAGTGCCTCGCTTAATGCGTAAACGCCTACTTCTACATTATCTCCTACCAGCCTCACTTCGCGTGCCCTGATAAAATCATTAATCTTATGCTCAGGTTCTACGATTCTTCTTCCTCTGAAATTGGGGTTAAACGGTCTGCCTTTGCCGCTTCCCGGGTTGCTGTTTGTTGGGTTAATAGGTGCTGCCAAGTATGCTTATAATTTTACTGTTAATTGCTCGTTAAAAAAGTTTATAAAATCCTGTAATCCGTATTTGCCAACATCACCCGCACCATGTTTGCGCACTGAAACGCTTTCTTCCTGCATTTCATTTTCGCCTAACACCAGCATGTATGGAACCTTCTTCACTTCCGCATCGCGGATTTTTTTACCAATCTTCTCGTTCCTGTCGTCAAATGAGGCGCGAATATCGGCTTTTTTCAGGAAATCAACAACTTTTTGGGCATAGGGCACATACTTATCGCTTATAGGCAGCACGGCTACCTGTTTGGGCGATAGCCATGCAGGTAGATTTCCGGCATAATGCTCAAGCAAAAACCCGATAAATCTTTCATGGGTGCTAAGCGGTGCCCTGTGAATAATGATTGGTCTTTCTTTCTCATTCTTTTCATTGGTAAACCAAAGGTCAAAACGCTCTGCCTGTGCAAAATCAACCTGATTGGTGGCTAGGGTAAATTCCCTGCCTATGGCACTGTAAATCTGAATATCGATTTTAGGCCCGTAAAAAGCGGCTTCATCCTCTACCTCTACAAAATTTACACCCAGATTTACCAGCACTTTTCTAACCATATCTTCGGTTTTTTTCCATAGCTCAGGAGAATTGATATACTTCTGCCCCAACTTAGCAGGGTTGTGCTTAGAAAAGCGCATCACGTATTTGTCGATACCAAACACCCCAAAATATTTGAGGTATAAATCGTTTACACTTTTAAATTCATCTTCAAATTGGGCCTCGGTGCAATAAATATGTGCATCATTCATTTGTAAGCTGCGCACGCGCATCAATCCGAATAATTCTCCGCTTTGCTCATACCTGTAGCAAGTGCCATACTCCGCAAAGCGAAGCGGCATATCGCGGTATGATTTAGGTGTAGCTGCAAAAATTTTGTGGTGATGCGGACAA
>JBIIGU010000138.1:0-4041 GCA_044236275.1 Bacteroidia bacterium
GCAATAAACTGATTTGGTATCTCATTGGCGCAATTGTGTTGCTCATTGCACTTATTGTAATAGGTAAAAGTGCAGGGTGGTTAGGAAAGGAAGAAGGAACAAAAGTGAGTGCAGACAAAGTGAGCCTCAAAACCATTATAGAGACTGTTTCGGCCAATGGAAAAGTGCAACCTGAGGTAGAAGTAAAAATCAGTTCAGACGTATCTGGCGAGGTTCGCGAGTTAAATGTTAGGGAGGGCGACTCCGTGCAGGCAGGCCAATTGCTTGCCATTATTGATCCTGAATTGTATCAGTCTGCTCTTGATCGTGCAGAGGCATCATTAAATAACTCAAGAGCTAATTTGGCAAATGCAAAAGCACGTTTGGTGCAGGCCGAAGCTAGGTTTAATGAAATTGAATTGCAGCATCAGCGTAATATTAAACTGCATGAGCAAAAGCTAATTTCCGATCAGGAATTTGAAAACTCCCGCTCTAACTACAACACCAACAAAGCAGAAGTCGAAGCTTCCAAACAAACTGTGCTTGCTTCTCAATATGGAGTGCAAAGCATGGAGGCCACCTTAAAAGAAGCTAGGAAAAATTTAACACGTACCGAGATATTTTCACCGGTTAATGGTATTGTATCAAAATTGAATATTGAAAAGGGAGAGCGCGTAGTTGGAACCTCACAGATGGCAGGAACAGAAATGATGCGTATTGCCAATTTAAATGATATGGAGGTAAGTGTGGATGTGAACGAAAACGATATTGTGAAAGTTAGTTTAAATGATACAACCTTAATTGAAGTTGATGCATACAACAACCGTAAATTTAAAGGCATTGTTACAGAGGTTGCCAACTCTGCTTCTACAACGGCACAAACCACCTCAGACCAGGTTACAAACTTTGTAGTAAAGATTCGAATTCTGCGTACTTCATATGAAGATTTGCTTTTAAGGGCAGGTAAAAAGCGTGCTGTTTTCAGGCCTGGTATGTCGGCATCAGTGGATATACAAACTGCAACCGCTGCAAATGTAACTGCGGTGCCAATTGAGGCAGTAACCATCAGAAACAAATCTGAGTTAGATACTACAACACAGACAAGCAAGAAATCTCAAACAAAGAATGGAGAAGCTGCAGCTAAAAAGGATGAAGCGGAAGTTGTTTTTGTTTTAAAGGATAACAAGGTTTCCGTACGACAAGTAAAAACCGGCATACAGGATGATAAATATATTCAAATAACTGAAGGTGTAAGTGCGGATGAGGAAATTGTAACCGGACCATACAGTGCCATATCGCGCACGTTAAAAAATGGCGATGAAGTAACCAAGGTAAGAAAAGAGGAGTTGTTTGAAATAAGCAAATCCGGTGGATCCAATGAATAATTTGAATGATTAACGACAGGCCTAAACATATTGCTGTAATTGGTGGTGGAAGCTGGGGAACGGCTATTACCAAAATGCTGAGCGAACACAAAAAAGCAGCCGGAAGCAACATAGAAACTTTACAGTGGTGGATAAGAAACGAAGAAACAGCAGCTTATATTCGTGCAAACAGGCACAATCCAAAATACATAAGCTCCGTTGAAATTCATCCGGAGATTGTTATTGTTTCCAGTAACTTACAGGAGATAATCAACACAGCTGATTTAATTGTGATGGCTGTTCCAAGTGCATTTTTAAAGGAAGCCCTGCAAAGCGTAGACGCGACATGCATCAAAAATAAATACATTGTTTCTGCCATTAAAGGATTGCTTCCGCATAGCAGACAAATTGTAGCCGATTTCTTAATGGCTGAGTATGGCTTGCCACATGAGCAACTCATGGTTATTTCAGGGCCTTGCCATGCCGAAGAAGTTGCTGCAGAAAAATTATCATACTTAACCATTGCCGGTTTGGATGCAAATGCAACAACATATTTTGCATCATTGCTTGCCTGCAGATATATACGCACCATTATTTCTAATGATATTACAGGAACAGAATATGGTGCAGTGCTAAAAAATATTTACGCAGTGGCAAGCGGTATTTGTCATGGCCTTGGATTTGGAGACAATTTTCAGGCGGTGCTTATCTCTAATGCCATCCGAGAGATGGAACGTTTTTTATATGCAGTTCATGCGCATCCTCGTGAAATCAATCACTCTGCATACTTGGGAGATTTATTGGTAACGGCATACTCGCAGCACTCGCGCAACCGCACATTTGGTAATATGCTGGGCAAGGGATACTCTGTTAAATCTGCTCAACTGGAAATGAATATGATAGCCGAAGGTTATTATGCAACTAAAAGCATGCATGAATTGAACAATAGTAAACTCAAAGTAGATATGCCAATTATGGAAGCTGTATATGGTATTATTTATGAGAATAAATCAGCTCGGCAGGAAATTAACAGGCTTTGCGAAAAGCTTATTTAGCAAATTTCATTAGCGCCTGCCAAATACCAAATTCAAATGCACCGGATTACAATTAACGCCATATTTTTTCTGCTATTGTTTATTTGGCATGCAAATAAGGCTTGGTCTCAGCCTATACAATTTACATTGGGAACAGGAACTTCCTATAATTCTTCAACAGGATACCCCGCTCCTTACGGCAACTTTTACTGGGGTGCCAGGCATCAGTTTCTTATACGCGCAAGTGAGTTGCAGGCGTTGGGAGCAACGGGACAACGAATCATTACTGCACTTGGTTTTAATGTTTTTGCCCCCATCAGCGGTGCACTTGTTGATTTTCAGATTAAATTAAAGCAAACAACACTTACTGCTTTTCCAACAACCGGATTTGTATTTGAAACAGGAACCACTACTGTTTTTGGTCCTACAGCTATACCCACAGCAGCAGGCTGGAATATGCACAACTTTCAAACACCTTTTATCTGGAATGGAACATCCAATATTCTGGTAGAGGTTTGTTTTAATAACAATGATTATACAACCAACGCACAAACCTTTTTTTCGAATACTTCCTTCGGCAGCAGCATTTACATCAGAGATGATGCCGCAGGTGTATGTGCACGCACATCTGTTACGCGCTCTACCAACAGGCCCAATATGCGCCTAACCATGAGTTTGCCATTGCCACCGGTGGCGCGCATAATCGCTCCGGACACCGTATATGTAAACAGACCGGCAACTATCACTTCTCAAAGCGAAAATGCCATGCGCTATTACTGGCGGATTGAGCCGGCAAACAGCAACACGCTTTGCAACAATATCGGGTGTTTTACCGATACGGTATCAACCAATATTACAAGCACATTTACCCAGCAGGGATTATATAAGATAACCCTTATAAACCGGGGCTATCTTGGAGATACTGCGAGTGCTGTAAAATTTATTTATGCCGATACTACACGAAGAAAACCAAAGGCCAACTTTTTTGCTTCAACCCGCTCTGCAGGTATTTTTGATCAGATATTTTTTTATGATTCCAGCAGGTTTGGTGCATTCGGGTGGGAGTGGAGCATTAACCCGCCCTGTGTTACCTGCGGGCAGTTTCCAAATGTGTTTACACCATCGGTAAATGCCCAGCAACCCATACTTAACACGTTTGATCCCGGGCTGTATGATATTTGCCTTGTTGCATGGAATGATAAAGGTTTTGATACCATTTGCAAGCCTCAATATATCAATATACTCCCCTCGTTTTTTATGTGTAATGGCACTGATTCTTTTACCAATGAGAACTTTGGAATGGTAACCGATGTTGGTGGTGCTGCCTCAAATTATCAGATAGGGCAAATTGGCCAGTGTAATGCAGGATTTGTAATTAATCCTGAAACCTGCGCAGATACATTGTTTCTTTATATCGATCAGTTTAAACTAAGAGATTTGGATACGCTGGAAATAAGAAGCGGCACATCAAAAACAGGACCTATTATTGCTAGGTATAGTGGCGGTAATTTATCACCTTCACAAAAAACCATTAAAATACCTACAGGCAGCGCATTTATGCGCATGAAAACGGGTGCAGGCACAACCACAGCAGGTGATAGCGGCTTTGCCATCAGATGGAGCATCGCACCTGCAGCAAGAATTTTTCAGACGGCATCTTCCTT
>JBIIGU010000139.1:0-4035 GCA_044236275.1 Bacteroidia bacterium
ATTTCGCCACTATTGTAATCTATTACATAATCATTTTGTTCTCCCCTAACCAATCGCTGGCCATCAAGATAAACCGCCTCAGTTCCGGAAATAAGAATAATAAATAATTCATTATTAGCACCGCTTAAACGATAAGGCCCCTGATTGCCTTCAATACCCTGAATAACATTTCTTGCAAATCGCCCACGAGATATGGCAGCTTCTCCTCCCAATTGAATAATAGCCTGCTTACCCGATTTTAGCGAGGTATAAAACTGCCCGCCACGTGACTTCTTAAAGTAATTCATGAAATAACTGTTATCCGGTCTTGTCATTTCAAAATCACCAACAGTTAAAACCGTTTTATTCTTGCTTAGCCTAATAAATACTTTATCAAAATCTTGCAACTGCTGTGTATTTCCTTCGGGTTGTATGGGATTATTTTCATCACTGATTGCGGCTAAAACATCTATATCATTTTGCAATCGGCCTGCCAATTGCAAATTGAGGTTGGCATTAAGAACCACATTTTGATTATTTCCAAAAGATAGGCCACGAGACAAGCTACCATTCATTTTTAAACCATCACGACTAAACAATTCATCCTGTCGCGAATTGGGTGCATATACAAAAGGATTGCTGACTATTTGAAACTCCGGGTTTATGAGCGAAGTAGATTTGTTTTGATAAACCTGCAAGAGAGGATATACAGATACCCTATAGGAAAAATAAAGCAACTGATTACGGTATTGCGCAGATGTAATTAATATCGCCTTGGAATAATTTAATTGATAATCAACCCCTTCTTTTAATACTCTATCCTTGGCTTTAAGGCTGAACGTGCCTTTAACGATTACTGCAGAATCTATTTGGGTTGTATCAGAGCCAATTAGCACTTGTCCAACTCTTTGGGTAAGTGAATGTTGAGCAGGACTTTTTAAAACGAGCAAGGCTGCAAGCAGCAGAAATAAAAAAGGTTTAACCCGTAATGACATTACTGGAGTTTAGGCAGTTTTATAGTAAACGTTGTACCTTCATCTTTTTGTGTAACAAAAGAAATACTTCCACTTCCGCTTTCTATCATACTTTTAATAATTGGCAGCCCCAAGCCCATTCCACTGATTTTTGTGCTGAAATAAGGTTTAAAAATATGAGATGCCTGATCTTCTGTCATACCACTCCCATTGTCTTTTACCTCTACAATACATTCTTGATCTGTTTCATAGGCAAAAATCTGAACCAAGCCTTGCCTGTTATCCGGAATAGCCTGTAAGGCATTTTTTATCAAATTGGTAATAATTCGATTAAAGTATGATCTGTCGAACCATAATTCGGATTGTACCTTGCAGTTAAATTCCAACTTGGCTTCATCGGTTGTAGCATATAAATCAACCACCTGCTGAATGGCTTCACAAACATCAAGATTCTCAAAGTTGGGTGCAGGCATTTTTGCAAAAGATGAAAACTCATTGGCAAGATCACTTAACGTATCAATTTGCTGTATGAGTAGTTGAGTGGTTCGATTAATTTTATCACCCAAATCGGCATCATTATTTCTAAATGCGCGCTGCAAATGTTGTATGCTAAGCTTCATGGGAGTAAGAGGATTTTTTATTTCATGTGCAATCTGCCGCGCAATCTCTCGCCATGCACCTTCTCGTTCCGTTTCAGCCAATTTATGTGCGCTACGCTCTAGTGCCGTAATCATATAATTGTACTGTTTAACAAGCTCACCAATTTCATCATCACGCTGCCAAATAATTGGTTCATTGGTTTGCCCCAATTCTGTTTTAGAGAGTTTTTGTTGAATTAAGGTAAGAGGATAAGAAATATTTCTTGACACCAAGTATGCAATCACTCCTATAATAATAAACAACACCACATATAAATTGATAAAGCCTACCACAACAGAAGAAATTTCTGCATATAAATCAACCTGCTGATTAAAATATGGCAGCTGCAAGTAACCAAGCACCTGTGATTTGTTTTTAAATACCGGAGCATAAGCCGCTTCAAAATTAAGTCGAACAATATTTTCAGATTGAATAAATTGAGACTCCTTGAGCAAACACAAATGATAATAAGCATAGGGATCAATGAGTCCCGCTACTACTCCTTCATCATAAATTTTATATATACTAGAAGCTATAAGTTCACCATTTTTATCGAACAAGGATATATCGGTATCATAAAAGTCGGCAATTTGATTAACTAGTGCCTCCAACTCACCGCTCCTATCCCAACTCATGTCCTTTACTTTCTCATTCTCAAAAGCGAGCACCACATTACGCATTTTCTTCATCAATCGTTCCTTTTGCCTATTGTTATACTTCTGTGTGGTGAAGGAAATGGTAAAATAACCACTAAAAATAAGTGTTAGAAATAGAATAAAGATTATGGAAATCTGTATACGGGTTCTGATGTATAAAATTTCAGGTGTTTCAATCATTAAAAGGCGATTGAATACCCTTTGCATCCGCTGTGTTATACGATTATTAAATAGTTTATGTTTTCTGAAAATACGCGCATTTACCCCAACATAGGCAAAAAGCACAAAGATTAGTGTTACTGTACAGAAAGTAAAAATAAACGAGAATAAACCAATAGACTGCGGCACTATTGCAGATGGCTTACTCACCACTATGGTTAGCGGCTGCTTATCGGTGTAGAGCAAATGCTCGAAATCATTTTCCTCAAAAAACTTATATGTATTCTCACTTTCGCCCCAAGTATTGGTAATACGATATGGATAATCGCCACTCTGATATACTAGGTTTTTATCTTTATAAACAGCATATGAATACTGCACATTATTCCTGCGCTTACGGTAGCCTTCAATCAACAATTCATCAAAACGGTTTTCATCCTGGATTAATTTAGGCTTGATATATACATAAAGAAACCCACTAACATGACCTGCTCGGGTAATAATAAATTTACCCAAATAAGATTTGGCCTCTGCTGTGCTATTAATGTATCTAAAATTACGGTTTTTCGTTTCAACAGTACCCTTGCTATAAATTGCATTAAGCTGGTTAAAAGCAAACTCATTTCTTTGCTTAAAATGATAACCTGCAGAATCAAAATCATAAATGTTAACATCAAACTTGGAAAGATAGCCTGTAAAGTACAGCTGCCGTATGCGTTTCTCAAATTGGCCTTTTGCAATTAGCGGGTTAATGAAATAATCGCTTACATACTCATCAGCCTTAATTTTTTTCTCAATATTCCTAAGATAAAAATCTGTTGTAATATCGTTTTGAGAAATAAGTTTTACTGCGTATAGTTTTCGTGCCTCTTTTTCTTTCTCATCAAGCCAATGGTTAATGCAAACAGCTGATGTTGCAGAAATAACAAGTATTACAATAAAATACTGCTGAAATCTATTAAGTTTAACCTGTATGGATTTAAATGAAATAAATGATGCATTGAGCAATATTACAATCATTGCCAGAAACCAATCATGACTCGAAAAGAACACCATTATTATTAAATACGCTGCAAATAGAATTGATACAATAAGTATAGACCTTTTATCGTATGGTAATCTAGCAATACGGGCAAAATTGCGATTAATAAAGTAAACTGATAACAACTGAATGATAGTTACCACCAAGCCCACATAGGTAAAGAAATTGATGGTGAAGAAATTATTGATATCAAAAGAAATTTGAGAATCAACTGTAATACTTTTTATTGAACTGATAACTGCATGGGATGCTAAGAAAGCAAGCACACCATGAGAAAGCACGCTAAAAATATTTGCGCGAACGGCCTGCACAGAACGCTTCAGTTGATTACTTCGGCTTTCCAATAGTATCAGGTACCATAGAATAATTGCACTGTCTATCAGCAAATCACCTAATGAAGGAAACCAAATGGAAGACGCATAAACAGATGGATCAAAAAGTTTAAGACGATAAAGAAAAAAAGGTGCATGATAGAAAATATTCATCCAGCGCAGGTAACCGAACAAACCAAAAAATGCGATGCTGGTAAGCCATATATATTTTTTGATAAATACCCTACCGAGCATATGTATTAAAGCAAAAAGAT
>JBIIGU010000140.1:0-4000 GCA_044236275.1 Bacteroidia bacterium
GTTATTATTGATAACAAGAAGGAGGTTATATGCGCAGATGCCTAATAACCATCATGCTTTGTTTTCCGCTATTTGCCATAGCGCAAACTACTCCATATGATGAAATAAGCTATGAACTTTTAATAACAGAGCAATGGGAAGAACTGCTGCAGGTGTCAAAAAAAGCATTGAATGAAGGTTATACTTTTGATTATTTTTATATGCGAGCCGGTTATGCATGCTTTCAGCTTAAACAATATATGCATTCTGCCATATATTATGAAAAAGCACTAGAACATTGCAAAGACAGCAGCCAGATATGCGGAATCAGGTATTATCTTTATTGGAATAGTATATATACAGGAAATTACACTCATGCCGTTAAAGAATATGAAATTATTTCCCGAGATAATATAAACAAGAACCTCGTTCCTGCCCCTAAACTATTTCATCTGGTAGGTGCTGAGTTTGGTATGAAATTTTCTAACAATGAGGATTTATATAAAACGCTTTATTACACGCAAATTGGTGTAGGATTTAAAACCGGAAATAAAGTAACAGGATTTGTTTCAATAGCACACATCAATCAGGAAGCCTATTATGGCACACTCAATCAGGAGCAAATTTATTTAGCAGCCAATATTCCATTAAAAAAACAATGGTTAATAACACCGGCATTTCACTTCATAAACTACAAGCATCATAATATGAAACTTGAATTATCGGAAAACGATTTTCAGGATATGCCCATTCTTGGAAGTATTTCCTTAACTAAACGGTTTTATAACTGGAAGACTTCAATAGCATCGTCTTTTTCTAATTTTAATAAGGCTAACCAATTTCAGCAACAATTAATTTTGGGGTATTACCTGTTTTCCAATAATAAGTTTGAAACAGCGGTTATCCTTACTCATCTCCATAGCAACGGATCAAACAGCTTACTATATGGCACACAGCTAAAATACTGGGCATTGGATAAGCTGGCATTAAGCGGAAATTACTTATTTGCCAATAGCAGCCATTTCAATGAACAAAATGGTTGGATAGCAACCAATGCTTTCGATAAAACTTTTTATAAGATTCAACTGGGCACTGATTACATGTTATTTAATAATCTTTACCTTTATGGTATATGGCAACTGGAAGAACGACAAGAATCTTATTCTAAAAATAATTACAATTTAAATATGGCTCTTCTTGGCCTAAAACTTATCAGATAATTAACACCTACCATGAAAAAAATCATCTTAATTTTACTTTCATCTATTTTTATCAGCATTGCACACGCACAAGACAATAGCATGCAACAGGCATTTGCGAGTAGCTACTCGCTTGAGAAAGCAGGCAACTATGCCGGTGCTGCCCATGCGATAACCAATGTTTATAATCCGAAGAGTTATGAATGCAACCTGAGGTTGGGATACTTAAAGTATATGTTGGGTGCTTACGCAGAGTCCGGAGGATATTACCAAAAGTCGATAGAATTAATGCCGTATGCAATTGAGCCGAAATTAGGCAAGGTATTGCCATTGGCAGCCTTGGGTAAATGGGATGATGTACTTGCAATGTATGTTTCAATATTGAAAATAGATCCCAAAAACTCGTCCGTAAATTATAAACTCGGATATATTTATTATACACGCAAGCAATACACACTAGCCTATAAATGCTTTGAAAAATCTGTAAATTTATACCCGTTCGACTATGATGCACTCCTGATGTTTGCTTGGACCAATTACCGATTGGGGAGGTTGAAAGAAGCAAAGCTGCTTTTTCATAAAGTACTGCTTGCATCACCTGCAGATAAATCTGCCCTTGAAGGCCTATCGCTTATTAAATAATTGACTGCAAAACAGCCAATTGTTAAAATAGCAATCATCCGTTTTGCAGTAAATAAGCTGAATTAGAATACACCTACGATTTCACAAGAGTAAGATATATCTTTGCCTTATGCTGGCTGATGCTAAAATTTTACTTACACAAATCATTGAGAGTACACTATTTGCTTTTGAGGCACTCAGGCAAAATAAAATTCGCACCTTTCTATCTACATTAGGGGTTACCATTGGCATCTTTTGCATTATTGCAGTATTAACAATCGTTGACTCACTGGAAAGAAATGTTCAGAACAGTGTTGAGTCGCTTGGTAAGGATGTTATTTTTATAGACAAATGGCCCTGGACTTTTTCTGGAGATTATAAATGGTGGAAATATATGAACAGACCAAACCCACGCTTAAGTGAATTAAAAAAGGTTGAGATGCAATCACAATTCGCAGGTGCCAGTACCATTAATGTTCAGCTTGGTGGGGTCACGGTTAAATATGAAAGTACCACAGCAGAAGGCGCTCAGGTTACCGGTGTAAGCCATGATTACAATAAGGTACGCAGCTTTGAATTAAAAGAAGGCAGATTCTTTACAGAAGCAGAAACAGTAAACGGAACAGATGTTGTTGTGCTTGGATATGCTATAGCGCAAAATTTATTCGGTAACAGAAGAGGTTCAGATCGTTTAATTTCAATCAGAGGGAGGAAATTCAGGGTGGTTGGGATAGTTGAAAAAGAAGGTGAAAGTCTAATGGGAAACAGCCTCGATAATGTTCTGCTTATTCCGGCAAAAACACTGGCAAATTATGTTCGTATTGATTCTGATCGTGCCAATGCACAAATACAGGTTAAAGCTGCTCCGGGTGTTCCACTTGAGCAACTAGAGGAGGAATTAAGAGGTATTATGCGTGCGCAACGTAAACTTAAACCCGGTGAAGAGGAAAATTTCGCATTGAACAAAACCACCCTCATTGCAGAACCATTAAAAGATTTATTCTCCGTAATAACCTTTGCGGGTTGGATCATTGGCGGGTTTGCCATGCTAGTTGGTGGCTTTGGAATTGCCAACATCATGTTTGTTTCTGTTAAAGAACGAACCAATCAAATTGGCATTCAGAAGTCGCTTGGTGCCAAGAATTATTTTATTTTAATCGAATTTCTGGTAGAAGCAATCGTATTATGCATTACCGGAGGAGGCATTGGCATTGCCTGCGTTGGTGCTATTACTTACGCGGTAAGTGCACTTATCGATTTTGACATGATGCTTACCGCAGCTAATATTTTTACAGGAATTATTGTATCTGTATGCATTGGTATAATATCAGGCTTTATACCGGCATGGCAGGCTGCCAGACTTGACCCGGTGGATGCCATCAGGGCAAAATAAAAGCAGTGCTCTTTTATTTGCTGATGCTATTTAAAAAAATTCAGCTATTTCTTTTCATTAATGCCATGTAAAATCCATCAAAACCTTCAGTGGCTGAAACCCTACGCTCTTCTAATTTTTCAAATTGCGGGTGCTTATGCAAAAAAGATTTTACCTGCTCTTCATCCTCACTGGGCAGAATGCTACAGGTAGCATAAACCATAAGCCCTCCGGGTTTTAACAACAAACTGTAAGCGTTTAAAATATCAGCCTGCATCTTTTTCACTTTCTCAATAAAGGTGATATCCAGTTTCCATTTGGCATCCGGGTTTCTTCTCAGCACACCTAAGCCTGAGCAAGGCACATCTAAAAGCAGCCTATCTGCTGAATCATGCAAGCGCTTTATTGTTTTGCTGCTTTCTATAATTTTGGTTTCAATAATATTTGCTCCTGCCCTTCTCCCTCTTCTTTTCAATTCATCCAACTTCCATTGTTCCGTATCCATAGAAATAATTCGACCCTTATTTTGCATCAATGCAGCCAAATGCAGGGTTTTACCTCCTGCACCTGCACACGCATCAATCACACGCATACCGGGCTTAACCTGAAGAAAAGATGCCACCAGTTGAGAGGATGCATCCTGCACCTCAAATAACCCTTCTTTAAAAAAAGGAAGCGTAAATAAATTGGTACGCTTTTTTAAAACCAATGCATCATCTGCTCCTGCTACCGGAAAAGTTTCAATGTCGAGTTCAGCCAACTGCTTGGCTAATCGTCCACGCGTAGTCTTCAATGTGTTTGCCCTAATTACTACAGGGGCAGCATGGTT
>JBIIGU010000142.1:0-3984 GCA_044236275.1 Bacteroidia bacterium
GCAATAAGTGCAAAATAACCTCTGCTGTTTTCAATATTGCGGTTAAATGCAGAAAGGATAATGAGTGGGGTTAGGAAATTGGTGAGTGCTACCATAGTTAACCCCAAACCATCTAATCCCAGATGGAAACTAATTTTAGGATTGCTAATCCATTCCTGAAAAAAGGTAAGCATAGCTTGACCACCTTGATTAAACTCTTGATAAGTGAGCCAGGTTAACACTACCTCTATGAGTGATAAGCCAAGTGCCACACGTGCTGCCCATTTGTTGCCGGATAGCAATATCAGCAGCGAGGCAAGGAGTGGCAGAAAAAGTAATTGTAGTAACATCATCAGATAAACAACCTTATTACGAGTAAAATAATCATTCCTGAAACCATAGCAAAAATGTAGAAACCGGTATTACCTGTTTGTAACAACCTAAGTGTTCTTCCGGTAAGACCAACAAACCAGGCCGTTGCATTTACAAGCAAATCAATGATAAGTTTATCTACCAAAACCAAAAACAAGTCTGATAAAACCTGAATGGGCTTAACAAATATTTTATCATATATCTCATCTACATAAAATTTATTGACTACAGCTTTTTGCAAAGCAGGAAGAGCTTGTTCATCGTCCGCAGGCAAATAGCCTTTTGTTACATACTGATTACGTGCATAGAATATGGCTGCAATAGCTGCTATAATAGCGGTGGCAATTAATGCATATTCTGTAACATGACTCAAGTGATGTGCATGCGGAAGTAAATCTTTTGAAGCATCTGTTATGTGAGAAAGGTACGTTGCAAATCGGTGCGTAAATCCAAGCACTGCAGGAAGTCCCATAAAACCGCCAATAACGGATAGGATGGCTAGTATAACCAAAGGAGTGGTCATGATGGCCGGACTCTCGTGAATATGTTTTTTGGTTTCATCACTGCCTCTGTAATTCCCATTAAAAGTTAAATACACCAAACGGAACATATAGAAGGCGGTCATCATGGAGCTGATGGAAAGAATGCCCCAAACCAAAGGATTCTGTTCAAAAGCTTTGGCAAGAATTTCGTCTTTGGAGAAGAAGCCGGCAAAAGGGGGGATGCCCGAAATCGCTAGGGAGCCAATTAAGAATGTGATATAAGTTATTTTAATATACTTACCTAAGCCACCCATTTTGCGAATGTCTTGCTCGCCATGCAAGGCATGGATAACACTACCTGAGCCAAGGAATAATAAAGCTTTAAAAAATGCATGCGTTACTACATGAAACATGCCGCTGCTAAAGGCACCAAAACCAAGCGCTGCAAACATTAAACCCAATTGAGAAACGGTGGAGTAGGCCAACACTTTTTTAATATCATTTTGCATTAAACCAATTACTGCTGCAAATACGGAAGTTGCCACACCGGTAATTAAAACCACATCTAGCGTATGTGGTGCAAGGGCAAATAATACATTGGAGCGCACTACCATATAAATACCTGCGGTAACCATTGTTGCGGCATGAATAAGCGCAGAAACAGGAGTAGGTCCGGCCATGGCATCGGGCAACCAAGTATACAAAGGAATTTGAGCAGATTTGCCCATGGCGCCAATAAACAACAGTAATGTTATTGAAACGATGAGTATATGATTGCTTCCCAATTCGGTTGCAGCGTTTGCCACTCCATCAAACTCTAATGTGCCAAAATGGAAAAGCATAAAGAACATTCCTAGTAAAAAACCCAAATCGCCAATGCGGTTCATTACAAATGCTTTTTTAGCAGCATTGTTGTAAGCATCATTTTTAAACCAGAACCCAATGAGCAGGTAAGAGCAAAGTCCTACACCTTCCCAGCCTATAAACATCATGAGGTAGTTGCTTCCCATGATGAGCATGAGCATAAAAAATATGAAGAGATTAAGGTAGGTGAAGAATCTTGTGAAGCCTTCATCATCATGCATATAACCGATGGAATAAAGGTGTATTAAAAAACCGATACCGGTTACCACCAGCAACATGGTTGTTGTAAGTGAATCTATTTGTAATCCGAATGCAATGGATGTATTGCCAAAAGATATCCAGTTGAATAAATCAATGTGAATTGCATCCTTGGCATCGAGGCCATTGAAAATAGAAACAGAACAAATGAAGGAGCCTAGCACTGCCAATGCAGCTAGCCAGCCGGTGATGCTTTTAGGCAGTTTATTAACCAGTAAACCATTGATTAAAAAACCAACCAATGGCAACAACGGAACCATAAGTGCCGGTGTGAGGAGAGCTGTATCTTGTAAAATATTTTCAGTCATTACCTATACTTAATTACCATTTCAATTTATTTAATACATTGATGTCTGTGCTGGCTACATTGCGGTATATGCTCATAAGCAATGCCAATCCCACAGCTACCTCGGCAGCAGCCACCACCATAATAAAGAATACAAACACCTGCCCATCGCTATTGCCATTATAGGCAGAAAATGACACTAGTAAAAGATTAACTGAGCTCAGCATGAGCTCTATGCACATTAGAATTATTATGGCATTTCTGCGCATAAGCACACCCATCACACCAATGCAAAATAAAAATGCACTAAGCAGCAGATACCAGTTTTGAGGAACAGTTTGTATAGTATTTTCCATTCTTTGTTTTTCGTGGTTTTATCTTTTTTCTTTTTTAGCCAGCACTACTGAACCTATCATGGCTGAGAGGAACAAGATGGATGAAACTTCAAAAGGCAAAAGAAAATCAGTGAATAATTTTTGACCTACAACTTCAACGAGGCCAATATTTGATTTTGCAGGAAGATGATAACTAACAGGTATGCCTGCTTTAAGTGAAGCAATTATGGTAAGGAACAGAATTCCTCCAGCAATAACCGCAGCAAATTTTATTTTGCCGGTTTTATGTGGTTCGGTTTCTGCATTTAGATTTAACAGCATTACTACAAAAAGAAAAAGCACCATGATTGCCCCAGCGTAAACGATTAAATGGACAATGGCTAGAAACTGTGCATTAAGCATAATATAGTGCCCTGCCACGGTAAAGAAGCATACAATTAAAGACAATACACTGTACATTGGATTTTTTGCAAACAATACACCCAAGGCACTTAAAATGGTTAATGCAGAAAGTATAAAAAATATAATTTGGCTCATGTGGTTTTGCTCATTACTGTTTTGCTGTTTCTCCGGTCATTTCGTACATCTTTTTGCGTTTACCTATATCAATCCTTTCTTCAGGTTTAACGCCTTCAACCAACACATCTTTACCATATACAAAATTTCCACGTGTGTATGCCGATGGTACAATTCTATCGGTTAGGTATATGGCATCTTTAGGGCAGGCCTCTTCGCAAAGACCACAGTAAATGCAGCGCAACATGTTTATTTCATATTTTGCTGCATACTTTTCCTCACGATATAAGTGTTCTTCACCTTTTTTACGCTCTGCAGCTTCCATGGTAATGGCTTCTGCAGGACATGCAACCGCGCACAAGCCGCAGGCTGTGCAGTTTTCTCTGCCCTTATCATCGCGCTTAAGCACATGCATTCCGCGATAAACCGGAGCTATTTCACGTTTTACTTCAGGGTACCTAACCGTGGCACTTTTTCTGAATAAGTGTTTTATGGTTATGGAAAGCCCTTGCAATATGGCAGGTAAATAAAGCTTTTCTATAAAGGTAAGCTCTCTTTTAACTACTGTTTTAGATCTGCTGGTTAATTGCATATGCTTTATTCAATTATTCCGTCAACTATTCCGTAAGTCAATGATTCCTGAGCATCCATCCAATGATCGCGGTCCATATCTGCCATTACCTTATCAAATGGTTGTCCGCAGTTTTTAGCTAATATTTCACCACCTAATTTTTTTGTTTTTAAAATTTCGGCAGCTTGAATTTGAATATCGGATGATTGGCCTTGGGCACCACCACTAGGCTGATGAATCATTACCTTAGCGTGTGGGTGTATAAACCTGCGCCCTTTTGTACCTACTGAAAGCAGAATGGAACCCATAGATGCCGCTAAG
>JBIIGU010000141.1:0-3984 GCA_044236275.1 Bacteroidia bacterium
TTTTATGATCCAGTCGGGCGTAACTTTCCTTTTCTTTAAAATCATCTTTAATCTCGGCTATGTCTTTTAGGTAAACGGTAGCACCGGTTGCACCTCTAATTACAATATCGCCCAGTTTTTTTGCATCTTTATATTGGCCAATAATATTGATTGATCTTTTAATGCCATCCATATCAACTGATCCACCTGAAATGGTAACATTTTCGCTAGCTATGCCACGGTTAATGTCGTCAAAGGTGATATTGGCTATTTCAGCCTTCATTAAATCTACATTAACCTGAATTTCTCTTTCTAAAGCACCCACCATATCAGCGCGTGTTATTTCCTTTAGTCCTTCAATCTCATCCTTCAGTTCATCGGCATATTTTTTCATTTTATCCAACGGTAAGTCACCGGATATATGAACATTCATAATAGGAATCTGAGACACATCAATATCTGTTACGCGGGGATCATCCGGCATATTATCGGGTAGATCTTTTTTAGCTTTATCAACGGCATCTTTTACACGCTGCAATGCCAAATCAACATTTTGGTCGGTATTGAATTCAACATTAACAATTGCAAAATCTTGTACGGAGTTACTCTTTATCTTCTTTACTCCGGTTATGGTTTTCAGCTGCTTTTCAAGAGGCTTGGTAACCAGTTGTTCCATATCCTTTGGCGAGGTTCCCGGATAAATGGTGGTGATGAGTATGCTTGGGAACTTCACTTCAGGAAATTGCTCCTTGGGTAAGCCGATATAGGAGAACAGGCCTGCCAGTGTAATGATAATGGTAAGTATGTAAATACTTGTTTTATTATCAATTGACCAGCTTGATGGCTTAAATTCTTTTTCTAGGTCTTTCATAAATTAGTTTTAACAGATGTGATGGTATTGCCCTGATTAAAATTTTATTGACTGATTTTCTGTGAGGTCTTGAAACCCTGTTGTAATAAGTAAATCACCTTCAGTTAACCCACTCAGAATTTCTGCCTTATCGTGATACATAGAGCCAACAACTACTTCACGTTTTTGTGCAATCGTTTTTAACCCATTTTTCACTGCCACATATACCACCTCCTTGCCATCTACTTTTTGTATGGTATTAACAGGTACAACCATTGCGTTGCTCTTTTTATAATCAACAATCTTGATTTGAGTTACCATATTTGGTCGATAAACATTTTCTGAGGGCAGGTATATTTCAATTCCGAATGTTCTGCTCATCGGGTGAATTACCTTTGCAGTATAGCTTACTTTTGATTTAACCTTTTTATTTATATCAGGGAAAAATAGAAAGGCTTCGTCTCCTGATTTTACAGCACTGGCATAAGATTCAGATATGTCTGCTACTACTTTTAGTTTTCCAAAATTTACAACCCTGATGGCCGGTACACCCGGGGCAACTGTTTGACCGGTTTTGATGTATACTTCATCAACGGTTCCTGTTATAGGCGCAATTACACGATACATTTTTTCCGTTTCAATCAGTGAATTCATTTGCTGCTCCAAGGCTTCCTTGTTGGCCTTTGCTTGAAGATATTGAATCTCAGTGCCAACTTTTTGCTCCCAAAGATTTTTCTGTTTGTTAAACAATTCTGTAGCCAGCTTCAGGTTTGTTTTAAGGCCTTCTATTTGTGCATCAATTATTTCATGTTCAATTTCAGCAAGTGTTTGTCCTTGTTTCACAGCATCGCCTGCCTTTACATAAACCCTATTAATACTTCCGGCCATTTTAGCGGTAAGGGTAACATTTTCATCGCCATCTACATTGCCTTGCACATCAATACTGTGTTCAAACATTTGTGGCATTAAAGGCGTAACAGCAATAAATTTAGATTTGCTGTCATCGGCTTTTGCAGAATCTCCCATTGTAGCAATTTCAAGTTCAAGCGTCTTAATTTTATCTTCAATTGTTGCTTGCTCAGATTTAAGTTTTTCGATAGCAGCTTTCTTATCCTCTAAAGTGGATTGCCCTTGGCCGCAAGAGATAATGGCAGTAAGCGCTGATAATCCTGCCAGCAGTACGAGTAAATTTTTCATATATGTTTTATTTGATATTTGCATTAGTTAAAGTGGTTATTTGCCCAATGATTGTTCCAAATCTGTTTTTGCAACCAGCAAATCGTAAATGGCATTGAGGTAATTGGTTTGTGCTGTTTTTAAATCTGTTTCTGCTTGCGAAAGTTCCAAGCTTGAGCCAACACCGTTGCTAAATTTAATATTGACTTTATTGTATATTTCTTCGGCTAGTTCCATGTTTTTCTTTTGCACTTGTATCTGTTCTTTAGCTCTCAGATATTTTGTTCTGTTTGAGAAAACTTCTGTTTCAATGGCGCTTTCAAACTGTGATTTCTGGTTTTGTGTTTTCTGAATATTAATTCTTGCCTGTTCGATTTGAGAGTTTTTCATAAATCCATCAAATATGGGTAAAGACAGATTTAGCCCAACCTGTGTACCGGGATAATAACGGTTGTTAAGTGAACCAAAATCTACGGCAAATGCATTTTGCTGATGTTGCGCAAATGCTACCAATGATGGCGCATAACCAAACTGATAACGTTTCTTATCCAGTGTTTGCATTTTAATCTGCTGCTCAAGCATTTTATATTCAGGACGGTTAGCATAAACAACCTTCTCTTCAGCAAGTGCATCCGCATCGGCCAGATTTGAATAGATGTCCTGCATCTTATCCGTAACACTTATCTTTTGATTACCCGGATAACCCATTTGCAGTTTAAGCAAGTAATAACTGATCTCTCGCGCATCCTGTAGTTTGCCCGATTGAACTTTGGTATTGGAATAAGCCAGTTCAATTCTGTCAACATCTGTTTTTTCTATCAGCCCATTTTTATATAAAGCTTTCATGTCGGATAGAATCTTCTCCAGTGTTTGAATATTTTTATCAATTAATTTGATGTTTTCTTCTGTAATAATCACGAGAAAATATGCCTTGGTTACATCAGAGGCAATCTGTTTATCTGTTCTTTCGCTATTGATGCGAGCCAGCAAGGCATATTCTTTAGCAGCCTTAAGCCCCATAAGAAATGATCCGTCAAACAACAATTGGTTTGCGCTTAGTGTACCATTAATGGAGTAATCAATTCCCTGAGGAAATTCAACAGTTGGATTGGGCCCAAAAAAGCCGGGATTTTTAATACCTATGGTAGGAATTTGGGGTGTGTATACAAAGCGTCCGCTTGCACTTACCTGAGGTAAGCCTATTGCTCGGATTTCATGAATTTTTTTTAGGGATGCTTTCTCATCAAGTTTGGCATTTTTTGCATTGGCATTATTTGCCTTTGCATATTCTATAGCCTGTTTAAGACTAAATGCACTTTCTGATTGCGATACAGCCTTAGTAAAAAAGCATAATAGTAAAAAGGTAGCTGGGAGGAATTTTTTCATATAAAGTGTGATTTACTTTCGGTGTTTTAATTTATCTTCTAATAACTCTATCCCTTTTGGGGTGCAAATGGCGCGTAAATGATACTTGGTCATTTCCAAGTGAAGGGTTTTGAAATCCATTTCCTGCCTGTCATAGTGCTCAGGATCGGTAATAAACCCAATGAGGTAAACAAAAATTCTACATGTTATTTCAGGGTCAATATCTTTTCGGTAGAAGCCTTTTTTTCTTCCGTTTTCCAGATTTTTAATCACCAGATTGTAGATGTGATTTTTTCTATTTACCTGGAGTTTATCCCATGCCGGTTTAAAATACTTTTTCAAATCAAACATGGCACTCGGATTTAATATACGAATAACATTGCCGATGAAATCTGAAATAGACAGCATGGCACTTATCGGGTCTTCGCTATGCTCCATTAGTTCATCACAATTGCAGTTCATATCGATAATCTGATGATCAACACAACGGTCAACCAAGTCATACTTATCCTCAAAATGCTGATACAATGTTTTTTTTGATACTCCCAGCTCTCTGGAAATGTCATCCATGGTAATGCTTTTAAAGCCGTAGCGCATAAAAAGCATTTTGGCTT
>JBIIGU010000143.1:0-3983 GCA_044236275.1 Bacteroidia bacterium
GAAATACGCAGGTGTTGTATGTCTTCTGTAACAAGGGTAATGTTTTTATCATGTTCGGTAATGGTAATGCCCGTAGAGGAAATAAGCATAGAACCTGTTTTGGTAAAAGTGCGCAAGTATTTTTTTCTAAGCGGTATCCAATAATATAAACCACCAATGCAAGCAAGCTAAACAACAAAATGGCATCATCATCATATTCCGATAACATAATACCCAAACAAACAATTGCAATAACCAATGCACCAAGTGCGCTTGCATATAATCGCCATTTTTTTGCCGGAACAGTTGCCGGTGCCAGTAGGTTATAGCCAACAGGTTCTGTAATAAGCTGTTTCATATTGCTTTACTAAAGATATTTTGTAACTGTAGATTATTTAATTCAAATTTTCTCAATCAAAAATTTACCCATTTCATTGTCGAGCCATTCAAACAGTTTGATGGTAGGGGTTTAGAAAAAAAGTTTATGTTTGCACACTAAAAATAAACGACTGTTATGAGTAAAACAATTGAATTATTAGGAGATAAGGCCGACAGCCTTTTAAAACATGAGTGTAAGACCATCAGCAAAAATAATATCCATGCACCGGGACCCGATTTTGTTGAACGTATTTTTGGTCCGTCTAATCGCAATCCTCAGGTATTGAGAAGCCTTCAGGCTTTATACGGAACAGGCCGTTTGGCAAATACCGGTTATCTATCCATTCTTCCGGTAGATCAGGGCATTGAGCATTCTGCAGGAGCCTCTTTTGCACCGGCCCCTCAATATTTTGACCCTGAAAACATTGTGAAACTGGCCATTGAAGGCGGTTGCAATGCGGTTGCTTCAACTTATGGCGTATTGGCATCATGCTCACGCAAGTATGCACACAAAATACCATTTATTGTAAAAATTAACCATAACGAGTTCCTGTCTTATCCTAATAAGTTTGACCAGATTATGTTTGGTTCGGTGGATGAAGCATGGAATTTAGGTGCGGTTGCTGTTGGTGCCACCATTTATTTTGGTTCAGATGAATCAGCCCGCCAAATTCAGGAAGTTGCGGCAGCATTTGAACGTGCGCATGAGTTAGGTATGGCTACCATTTTATGGTGTTATTTGCGCAATGGTTCTTTCAAGAAAGACGGGGTAGATTATCACACCTCAGCAGATTTAACCGGACAGGCGAACCATCTGGGTGTAACAATTCAGGCCGATATCATTAAACAAAAATTACCAAGCAACAACGGTGGTTATACTGCTCTCAATTTTGGCAAAACCCATGATAAGGTGTATACCGAGCTTTCCTCCAACCATCCCATTGATTTAACCCGCTATCAGGTAGCCAATTGCTATATGGGTCGTCAGGGTTTAATCAATTCAGGTGGCGAAAGCAAAGGCGCAAGCGATATGGCTGAAGCTGTTTTCACTGCTGTAGTAAACAAACGTGCCGGGGGTCAAGGTTTAATATCAGGACGCAAGGCATTTCAGAAGCCTGTAAAAGATGGTGTGGCGCTGCTCAACGCCATTCAGGATGTATATTTAGATAATTCAATTACCTTAGCGTAATAAAATACAAAGGGCATATGGTTGGTTAGGTTAACTTAATCAACCATTTTGCTTTTTACAACCAAACACTAATTAGCAAATAAATGAGTTGGTTTAAACGTGTAAAAGAAGGTATCATTACCCCAACCGATGAGAAAAAGTCGGTACCTGATGGCCTTTGGCATAAGTGCCCGCGCTGCAAAAAAGCGGTGGTGGCCAAGGATCATGAAGCCAACTGTTATGTTTGTCCATCATGCAATTATCATGACAAGATTGGATCAGCTGAATATTTCAGTTTGCTGTTTGATGAGGGTAAATTTACGGAGCTGTTTGCTAACATCAAGCCTACCGATCCCTTAAGTTTTTTTGATACCAAGGATTATAAATCCAGATTAACAGAATCACAGAAAAAATCCGGACTAACTGATGCCTTGCGTGTTGGTGTTGGCAAGGTGGAGCAAATGCCTTTAGTGGTAGCATGCATGGATTTTAATTTTATTGGCGGCTCAATGGGCAGTGTAGTTGGCGAAAAAATTGCCCGCGCCATAGATTATGCGCGTGAGAACAGAATACCTGTAATGGTTATTTCCAAATCGGGCGGTGCGCGTATGATGGAGGCGGCATTTTCCTTAATGCAAATGGCCAAAACATCTGCTAAACTGGCATTGTTGGCTAAAGAGGGCATTCCTTACATTTCTCTATTAACCGATCCCACCACGGGTGGTGTTACAGCATCCTTTGCCATGCTTGGCGATTTTAATATAGCTGAGCCTGAAGCCTTGATAGGTTTTGCTGGCCCGCGTGTAATAAGAGAAACCATAGGCAAAGATTTGCCAAAAGGCTTTCAAAGTTCAGAGTTTTTGCTGGAGCACGGCTTTGTAGATATGATTGTGAACCGCACGGAGCTAAAAAGCAGTTTGGGCAAGCTACTCAGAATGCTTGCTTAAGGAAGATTGAGGTAAATAGCCCTGACAGATTTGACAAAACCATAAATTTACCTATATTCGCTGCCCAATTATTTATTTTTAAACAATTAATTACTTAAAACAATGCATTTGACCACTGAAACGAAGCAAGAAATCTTCGAAAAGTACGGTAAAGCCAAGTCTAAAGTAGACACCGGCTCAGCTGAGAGTCAGATCGCGCTGTTTACTCACCGCATCAACCACATTTCAGATCACCTGAAAACCAACAAAAAGGATTTTTCGGCTGAATTAAGTCTGGTGAAACTGGTAGGTAAAAGGCGTGCACTACTCGATTATTTAATGAAAACTGATATCTTCCGCTACAGGGCGATTATCAAAGAACTAGATATCCGTAAGTAAAAAATGGGTATTACAGGAAGCAGGATACAGCATTGGATTAACAATCCCATCAATACCTTATTCCAAACACATTAAACATTAAAAGCAGGGCCTTTAAAGCTCTGCTTTCTTTTTATAAAAGGTACACTTTGGCCGGCCGCACCGGAAGTGTGCTGATGTAAAACGCGGCAAGATGTAAATTATATGCAAGCAACAACAAAAACATTTGATCTGGGGGATGGAAGGTCCATCTCTATCGAGACAGGAAAATTGGCCAAACAGGCCGATGGTTCAGTGGTGGTTCGTATGGGCGACACCATGATTCTAGCAACAGCCGTTTCGGCTAAAGAAGCCAAAGAAGATGTGGATTTTATGCCACTTACCGTAGATTATCAGGAAAAATTTGCTGCCGTAGGCCGCATTCCGGGAAGCTTTCACAAGCGCGAAGCCAAGCTAAGCGATTATGAGGTGCTGGTTAGCCGTTTGGTAGATCGTGCACTGCGCCCGCTTTTCCCTGAAGATTATCATGCCGATACACAAATTATGCTGCAGCTTATTTCTGCAGATAAAAATTTACTACCCGATTGTTTGGTGGGATTAGCCGCATCATCTGCACTGATGGTTAGCGATATTCCTTTTAACGGACCAATATCAGAGGTGCGCGTAGCTCGTATTAACGGGCAGTTTAAACTTAACCCTACCATTAGTGAACTTGTCCAGGCCGATATGGATCTGATAGTAGCAGGAACCGAGCACGACCTAAACATGGTTGAAGGAGAGTGCGCTGAGGTGAGCGAAGCAGATATGCTTGAAGCACTGAAGGTGGCGCACGATGCCATTAAAATGCAGTGCAAAGTGCAATGGGAACTTTGCGAAATGCTTGGCGGACGCAAGCCTGCGCGCGTATACAATCATGAGCGCCATGATGAAGATCTGGAAAAGAAAATTCGTGATTTTGCTTACGATAAAGTGTATGCTGCAGCCAAATCAAGATTAGGAAAATCTGAAAGAAGTGCGGCATTTAAAACCATACGCGAGGAGTTTGTAGCAGCAAATTATCCGGAAGGCAGCGAAACAGGTCCTGATAAGTTTTTAATGAATAAATATTTTCACCATGTAGAGTATGATGCAGTGCGCGCCATGATTTTAAACGA
>JBIIGU010000002.1:0-14729 GCA_044236275.1 Bacteroidia bacterium
GTTGCGTAGGAAAGTACCACCACTTGTTTGTATTCTTCCTAAAATGCGGATATTGGGATTAATTGTTGCAGGGGCATTGAAAGCTGTAAAACCTGCGGTTTGCACATTGGCTTGAGTAAGCGATGAAGCACCACCGGATATATCTATAATAGAAATAGAACCTTCAGGGTCTATAGTATAACCCACATTGGGTTCTCCTTCATTGGCACATAGTAATTTTTTACCATCCGGTGTAAATATGATATGGTCTGTATTCGCACCGGCTTTCACCTTGCTGATAAAATTTCCGTTTGCATCTAAAAATACAATGCTGCTCGGGTTTGTTTTACCGTTCGAATCTATTACTGCAATTGCAACCAATCCTTTTTTATTAGTAGTTATAGATGTTACATCAATACCATAAGATTTAACGGAGATGGTAGAAATCAGAACAGGATTAGCCGGGTTGGCCATATTTACTATTCTGAATGAAGTGTCAGGTCCGTTAACTACATACATACGTTTAGTACTAGGATCGTAAGCTGATATTTCAGCCACACCACCATTTGAATTGTAGGTACCAATGGAGTACCTGCCTAGAAGCTGCACATTTATTTGTGCTTGTGTATTAAATGGAATCGCGCAAACCAGCGCGCAAATAATACCTAAAAACGAGAGTAAATTATTTCTGCTCATATATGTTTAAATGAGCTACGAAATAGACTTATAAAAGCCACCACATTGTTATGCCGGTTTTATATTTAAATCAAGCTAATGTTATGCAAAGGTAAATTCGATTGAAAACAATTTTTATCATAATCATTTCATTTTTGGCAAATGATATTCAATTAACGTTTACTTTTCTAAATCATAACAATTTTTAAAGATTCAGATAAATGCAGACTTATTTTTTTGTGACATCTAATTCTTTAAAAATGAAAAAAATATTACTATCAACTTTTGCCCTATCTTGTATGATGGTTGGCAACGCACAAATTCCATTTCCTGTTAACATCGACACTTCATGGTCAGTTAAAACAGTATGGATGCCAAAAAGCCCATTAAAGCATCAAACTATTTTTGTAGGAGGAACCGATACGGTTCAAACTACTGCTACCTACGGAAATGCTGCAGGCTCTACAGTAGCTAAGCAATGGCACGATTTTATCGGATTCACTAAAGAAACAGACCCGGCAAAAATTGCTGCTGGAGATTTAGGATGGGTAACAGTAAATCATGAAATGGTAGAAAAAAATGATAAAGTAGGTGATGGTGGAGGTATGACTGTATTTAAGCTTCGCAGAATAAATGGAAATGTATTGGAGATTGTTCCACAAAACTTAACAGACGGAAGAAGCGGCAAATTTTTCAATGTTGATTTTGTTAATACAGTAGGCGAAACCGGAATGAACTGCGGAGGTATATCTGCAGATAATGGCAGAATATGGACAGCTGAAGAGTGGATGCAATCTAGCAATGCCGGAATTAATGGAGGTGTTCGCGACACAGCAGACTTTACAATAGGTACCACAACACCTGCAGGTTTTCCAGGCTTTAACGGCAGAACCATTAAGAAATTTCAGAACTTAAATTGGATGGTAGAAATTGACCCTAAACAAGGTAAAGCCATCAGAAAACAATACAACTGGGGCCGGGGAGGCTGGGAAGGTGGCGTATTGATGAACGACAATAAAACAGTTTATCTGTTTGAAGACGGAACGCCAGGAATGCTTGTTAAATTCGTAGCCAATACTGCCGGTGATTTTACCAGTGGTCAACTTTATGTGCATAATGCATCTGCACCAAGCAAATGGGTTACAATTGAAAATAATTTAGATACCTTAATAAACTTGAGAAGTGTAGCTTTCCGCAGGGGTGCAACCATGTACACCCGTTTAGAGTGGGGTGCAGTAAACAATACAAATGGGAAAATTTACATCACCGAAACCGGTAATGACAACCCTGGTACTGCTTTTAAAAGCGGCAACTCAGCGTTTGGCACCATTGCTCCTCATTTAGTTGTAGCTTACAAAAATCGCTATCAGGCTGTAAACGGAAGCGCATTTCCCGGAACTGATGCAGCTGCTGCAGACTCGGTTAGAAATGGTGCATTCCGCGATTATCACGGACGTGTATTAGAACTAGATCCGGCTACAGGTGAAGTTAAAACCTACATTGAAGGAGGTCCGCTGCACACAGGTGCAACTTCTCAGGGCGTTTCTTCATATCCTGCTATTCATTTCTCAAACCCTGATGGCTTGAACTTTGCCTACATTGGCAATAAAACATACATGGTGATACAGGAAGACCTTAACGGACGTAACTGGAACCGTATGCCTGCCGAATACCAATCGGGAAGCCAAACAGTGTGTGAATCCTTTTTACTGGATATGAGCATCCCTAATCCTACATTCAGTAATTTGGTGCGTTTCACCGCTTGCCCTCCTGGCGCAGAAATTACTGGTGGTATTTTCTTAGATACAAAAACAATGCTTATCAATTCACAACATCCAGATGGCAACAATACATTCCCATACAACAACTCGTTAACTTATGCAATCAGCGGTTGGGATGGTATAGCTACATCTATTGCCGAATACATGAGCAAAAGCCAAAGCACTAATTCATTCAGTGCTTATCCAAATCCTGTGGCCACCGAGTTGACATTAAATAAAGTGAGTGATATTGCTATATATGATATGACTGGTAAGCGCATTAAAGTGTTGAGAGATGTAATCAAAATCGATATGAGCGATTTGAAATCAGGCACGTACTTGATTATGAATACAGAAGGCGAAAAGATAAAAGTAGTAGTAGATTAATTTTTTCATATTTCAATTCAATTGGTAAACCTGGAGGCAGCAATGCCTCCGGGTTTTTGTGTAACTGAAACAACCTGTTTTCTTATGAATATTTTGATCCTTAAACGTGGTTTTGTTTTTATAGTGGTGACCATATCGCTTCTTACCATATTCGGTTCGGGACGCTATGCCGAGCCTGCCAGCCCTAGCACTGAGGTAACGGCTATGTACCAAAACAACTTTCAGGAACTAAAAAAAGCATCTGCTGCATTTAATGACTTTTGCCACACTACTCATTCTGAAAAAGAAGCCCAAATGTTACTACCTCTCTACTATCAATTGCGTGATGCTTTTAAACGAACTGAGTTCATCTGGGAATATTTAGATCCAACCTACGTGAAAGAATGGATTAATGGTGCTCCCCTTCCAAAACTTGATAAGAATGCACCAAGCCTGTTGGTTATTGATCCCAAAGGGCTGCAGGTTCTTGATGAACTGCTGTTTGGTGATTCCATTGACTGGCCAAATTTAAAAAAAATTGCATCTGAGTTAAATGAAGCCATACAGCAATATCCTATGCAGGGTAAAGTAAACGACAGGCAAATTATTGACGCAACACGCATGGAACTTATTCGCCTATTCACCCTTGGATTAACCGGGTTTGATGTACCTGCATCAGACAGGAGCATGCAGGATGCAACTGTTGTATGGAAGGAATTGGAAAAGACTATAATGCTCTATTACAAACCGGTATTTGCTAAAGATAAGAAGTTGGCAGAATCCATCCGTAAAAAAGCAGAAATGGGCACCATTTACCTGCTTAAGCACCATCAATTTGATGAATTTGACCGATTAAGTTTTTTAAGAAGCTATGTAAATCCACTGTTTAATGAGTTGCGTATAATGCAGGAATTGCTGGGTATAGAAAGTATTTATGAAACGGTATCAAATACCCGTTTTGCATTCAATTATCGTGCAGGTAATTTATTTGATAACTCCATTCTTGATGCTTCCACTTACTTACAAATTCCTGATGCCATTCAATCAGCCAAACTTACGGAACTTGGCCGCTTGCTTTTTTATGATCCTGTGCTCTCCATCAATAATGATAAAAGTTGTGCAAGCTGCCATCAGCCCGGCAAAGCATTTACAGACGGGCTACCAAAAAGCAAAGCGTCATCGGGTACTGAAGAAACAGTTGACCGCAATGCACCCACATTAATTAACTGTGTTTACAGCGAACGGTTCTTCTATGATTTACGTGCCGATGCTCTCGAAGATCAAATGGAACATGTGGTAGTTAGCGAAAAAGAATTCAATACTACTTTTTTTGAAATTACTTCTAGGCTAGCCAAAAGTGATGAGTATAAAAAACGATTTGAAACCTGCTTCCCTATGTATCCTCAACCCATTGGTAAGCAAACAATAGCTTTTGCAATGGCTGCCTATGTTGGCTCACTCAATAGTTTTAACTCCACATTTGATAGGTATGTACGAAATGAAACCAACAACCTGCCCGAACAAGTAAAACTTGGCTTTAACATATTTATGGGTAAAGCAGCGTGTGGTACCTGCCACTTTGCACCGGTTTTTAACGGCACCGTACCGCCCTATTATACCGAAAGTGAAACCGAAGTGCTGGGAGTACCTGAAAACCCTTATATAAAAGAAGTTGTGTTAGACAAGGATGAAGGAAGGATAAAAGGGAAACTCAAAGAGTCTGTTGATTTTTATCGCTACTCATTTAAAACTCCCACGGTACGAAATACCGCGCTAACAGCTCCGTACATGCATAATGGCGCTTATCGAACGCTAGACGATGTCATAGATTTTTATAATCATGGAGGTGGTGCAGGTATGGGGCTGCATGTGCCGTATCAAACATTATCACCCGACAGCCTTAATTTAACCGCGAAAGAAATGAACGCCCTCGTTGCTTTTATGCAGAGCTTAACCGATACTGTTGGTTTAACATCTGCACCTGCAGCTTTACCAATATTTAATCATGATCCGAAATTAAATAAGCGTACCGTTGGAGACCGCTACTGAAATGAACAGAGGTGAATTTATTCGGTTGTTGACAGGAAGTTTAGTAATCCTTAGTGCATGCCAAAAGCAAGAAAACGAGGAGAGCAGCCTGGAGTTACTTTTTCCAAAAACTGGTGATTTCCTTATTAGCGGTTGTGCAAATCCGATAACCATAAATGTGCAAAGCTACTTTTCCGTTCAGCTTTTCGATAGCAGCACCACAAAGCTTCTTGCAAGCGCAGAGGGAACGGGTACCGCACAACTAATTATACCTGAAGTAAGCGCAGATATTCCCGTTGAGTTATTTATAAACGGGAAGAAAAAAATGTCGGGATTGCTCAAAAAAATTGGAGGGATAAAAGTTTCATTAACCCCTTACCTAACCTTACTAGATCATGGCATGCCTGCTTTGATCAATACACTATCTGAGCAAATTGCTCTTTACAAAGATGGTGCAAATAACTTCAGAGCCCTATCCATGATATGTACACACAATGGGTGTGCCATAGCTGTTGCTAATCGTGCGGGTTTGTTTTGCAACTGCCACGGTTCGGAGTTCACTATTTTAGGACAAGTTCAGAAAGGCCCTGCAGATAAGCCGCTTATAGCATATCCTGTTGCATATTATCCCAATCATCAGGTAATTGCTATTAGCGCATGAGTATATACAAACTCCTCTTATTTATCCCACTCCTCGCCTTCGGCTTTCTTCATGCCCAATCTGTGGAATACCGTCAGATAAAACAACTAGTTGAACAAAAATGCCTGTCGTGTCACCGCACAAATGGATATGCCCCATTTAGCCTCGAGAAAAAAGATGACTGGATGAAACGGAAAAAATTTATCTCCTATGTAATTCAACAAAATATCATGCCGCCTTGGAAAGCCAATGAGCACTACCGCTCTTTTTCCAATAGCAAAGCATTAAATAAGCACGAAAAAGAACTGCTGCTAAAATGGATGGAAGCAGATATGCCGGGCTTTGATGCGCAACTTATACAACCTGCTGTTTCTGCCCAAGGCTCGCAAGTGAGCAGAAAACCGGACCTAATAGTGCGTATGCCTAAACCATTTACTATACCAGGTAACAATAAGAACACGTATATATGCTATAAAATTCCTTATGAAATAGACCAAGATACATTTGTAAGCGGAATTGAGTTTATACCTGGCAATAAAGCAGTGGTGCACCATGCCAGCTATCAGATTATAGCTGTAGCACCGGATGTGAATGTGCATGAAGGTCCTGATTATTTTGTGTACGATGCAGATACATTAAATCGTGTAAGAGATGATCACGACTATGCTTATTTCAAGCTTATCGGAGAAGGTAATCAACTACCTATTGAGTTGTATCACAATGGATGGCTACCAGGAACTTCGGCTCAGATATATCCTGAAAAAATGGGGTTTTACCTGCCTAAAAAAGGAGTGATATTGATTAGAAACTTTCACTATTCGCCATCACCTGTAGCGCAACTAGACCAATCTTCATTTTACCTATACTTTGCCGCATCAGCCCCGCAGCGCAAAATCGGATTTGCAGCATTTAAACCCAAAAATCCTACACCGGATGGAAAGTGGCTTATTCATGCCAACGATAGTCAATTCAAATCACATATAAACGTAAAGTTTCACAATGATGTATCCCTTTTGGCAATCAATCCACACATGCATCAGCTGGGTAAAAATTTCCTCGCATATGCAGTTACCACAACACAAGATACGATTAAACTAATTCACATACCTGAATGGGACTACAACTGGCAAGAGTTTTACCGTTTCAAAACCCTAATTAAGATACCTGCAGGGTCGGTTTTACATGCCGAAGCTGAGTACGATAACTCATTCAAAAATCATGAAAATCCGTTTTCACCGCCTAAAGATATTTTGTTTGAATGGGGTATGAACGAAGATAGTGAGATGATGCGGTTGGTTCTGTTGTATTTACCTTATGCTAACGGAGATGATACAGTTAGCCTAGAGTAAAATATGTTCATACTATTCAGCACGTTTGTATATTTGCAGACTAAAGTTATTAGTTATGTTCATACAACAACTCTATACCAACTGCCTGGCACAAGCTGCATATTATATCGAATCGGAAGGCGAAGCTGCCATCATTGATCCATTAAGAGATTATGATGCATACCTGCAACTGGCACAATCACATCAGGCCAATATCAAATATATTTTTGAAACACATTTTCATGCCGACTTTGTTAGCGGACACATAGACCTTGCAAACAAAACAGGTGCAAAAATTATTTATGGCCCAACCACACAAACCAGTTATCCGGTGCATGTAGCTGCTGACGGAGAAGAAATAAAGCTTGGTAAAATAATCATTAAGGTCCTGCACACCCCGGGTCACACGCCTGAGTCAAGCTGCTTTTTACTTATTGATGAATCAGGAAAGGAGCATTGTGTATTTACCGGTGATACCCTTTTTGTTGGAGATGTAGGCAGACCCGATTTGCTGGATGGTGTGATGACCAAAGAAGAACTTGCAGGCATGATGTATGATTCTTTGCGCAATAAACTTATGACATTGCCTGATGAGGTTATTGTTTACCCTGCGCATGGTGCAGGAAGTGCATGCGGTAAAAATATCGGTAAAGAAACATACTCAACCATAGGTGAGCAAAAAGAAAATAACTATGCTTTACAAAGCATGAGCAAAGAAGCATTTATTAAAACCTTAACTGAAGGTATACAACCGGCACCGGCCTATTTCTTTAAAGATGCCAAATTAAATAAGCAAGGCTACACACCAATAGAAGAAATTATAGAAAATGGTTTAACACCCCTTTCTATTGAAGACTTTGAAAAAAATACGCATGATGGATGTACCATTATTGATACACGCATACCCGATGTTTTTGAACAAGGCTTTATTCCGGGCGCATTAAATTTTGGCCTCAACGGTCAATATGCTATCTGGGCTGCAACACTTCTTGATATACAAGCCCCTTTGCTTATAGTAGCAGATGAAGGAAAGGAAAGGGAAAGCATTGAACGACTCACCCGTGTGGGTTTTGAGCATATTAAAGGTTATCTGAAAGGAAGTTTTGATGCTTGGAAAGAGTCAGGTAAAAGGTATGATATGATTATCAGCATTGATGATGAAGAGTTTGCACTAGATGTTAAAAACACTGCAGTAAAAGTGTTGGACGTGCGGAAGCCGGGTGAGTTTGCCGGTTTACATATGAAAACCGCATTGAACTTTCCGCTCGATACGCTTACAAAAGATTATAGCAATCTAGACAAGAATGAGGAATACTTGGTGCACTGCGCAGGTGGTTATCGAAGCATGATTGCTGCTTCGTTCCTTAAATCAAAAGGTTTTACCCTGGTTAAAAATGTATATGGCGGATTTGCCAATATTCGCAACCTCAACTTAGAGTTTGAGGGCACAACAACTAGTGTTCATTGATAAATATGAATGCAGTCAGATTGCTTTCGTATTAAAGTGCTATACCTAGCAACTCTGCAGCTTTTTCTGATGCCATTTGCTCGGCCTTCTTTTTAGAAATGTGCTCGGCCATACCTTTGGTGTCGTTATCAATAACCACGTTTACCGTATAAATTTTTTGCTTGCCACTCATTTCTTCCATGCTTTCAAATGCTATGCTATGATTGTTTTTCTGAGCCCACTCAATAAGTTTGCCTTTAAAATTTTTCTCAGTGTTTTGTATCTTATCAATATCAAGATGAGCAAGCATGCGATGGGTAATAAATTTTTTTGCAGAATAAAATCCTGCATCCAAAAATATGGCGCCTATAAAAGCCTCCAGCGCATTGCCGAAAATGGTGTTTTTATTATTTATACCAAGGGCTCTTCTATCATACACTACCAAGTGGTTCAGTCCTAACTTTAATGCCAGTTCATTTAAACTTTCTCTGCTTACTATTTTGGAGCGCATCTCGGTTAAAAAACCTTCGCTTTTAAACGGATATTTTTTAAATAGGTATTCTGCTATTACGGTATTTAAAACCGCATCACCTAAAAACTCCAAACGCTCATTGCTGTCTTTGGAACCGTTTTCATGAATGGTGCTTGATACAGAATGATGCCTGAGTGCTTGGATATAGCACTTAACATTTGTTGGCACCACACCTGATATATGAGAAATATTTTTGCACAAAATCTTGTGCTTAGAAAATGGTAAAATGAAAACGCTGCTGAGTAGACGTTTAACCAAAGAATAATTGATTATACTTTCTTGAAAACAACCGAAGCATTGTGTCCGCCAAAACCAAAGGTATTGCTTAATGCAACCTTTACTTCACGCTGCTGCGCTTTGTTAAAGGTAAGATTAAGCTTAGGGTCAATTTCCGGATCATCAGTGAAGTGATTAATGGTAGGCGGAATGATTCCTTTATTAATAGCCAATAGGCAGGCTATTGATTCAATGGCTCCTGCACCACCCAACAAGTGGCCGGTCATTGATTTGGTTGAACTGATATTTAATTGATAGGCGTGATCGCCAAATACGTTTTGAATAGCTTTTATTTCCTGCGGATCGCCAAGTGGTGTAGATGTGCCATGCACATTGATATAATCAACCTCCTCAGGTTTTAATCCGGCATCATTTAATGCCATGTGCATCACATTTTTTGCACCCAATCCTTCAGGGTGTGGGGCAGTCATGTGATATGCGTCTCCTGATGCTCCGCAACCAACAATCTCTGCATAAATTTTAGCTCCACGTGCTACTGCATGCCCATATTCTTCCAGAATGAGCGCACCTGCTCCTTCTCCCAATACAAATCCATCGCGGTCTTTATCGTAAGGTCTTGAGGCTGTTTCAGGGCTGTCATTTCTTTCTGAAAGAGCTTTCATAGAATTGAATCCGCCAATTGCAGGTTCATTTACACAGGCTTCAGAACCACCTGTAATGGCTAAATCTGCCTTGCCCATGCGTATGTAGTGAAAAGCTTCTGAAATGGCGTTTGTTGAACTGGCACAAGCCGATACAACGGCAAAGTTTGGACCCCTAAAACCATATTTAATAGAAATGAGGCCTGCAGCAATATCTGCAATCATCATCGGAATGAAAAACGGGCTGAAACGTGGTGTGCCGTCACCGCGCCCAAAAGCAACCACTTCATGAAAAAAACTGGTTAAACCACCAATACCTGATGCCCAGATAACTGCAGCGCGGTCTTTGTTGATTTTCTCCAGATCAAGACCTGAATCCTTTATCGCCTCGTCAGAAGTAATGATGGCATAATGGGTATAAGGATCCATTCTGCGCGCTTCTTTGCGGTCGATAAAATTGTTAACGTCAAAGTTTTTTAATTCACAGGCAAAACGGGTTTTAAACTTGGAAGCGTCAAAACGGGTGATAGGGGCTGCCCCGCTCACACCGTTCGACAATGCGTTCCAATACTCCTGTAAATTGTTACCAATAGGCGTTAGTGCACCAATTCCTGTAACAACTACTCTGCGAGATGACATTGAACTGTCTTTTTAAAAATGAGGGTAAAATTAGCTTTTTACGTTCTGCTCGATGTAGGAGATAGCCTGACCTACCGTGCCGATTTTTTCAGCCTGATCATCAGGGATGGCAATGTTGAACTCTTTTTCAAATTCCATGATAAGTTCAACAGTGTCGAGCGAATCGGCACCAAGATCATTGGTAAAATTTGATTCGTTGGTGATTTCGCTTTCTTCTACGCCAAGCTTATCCATAATGATAGCTTTTACTCTTGTTGCGATGTCTGACATTATTGTTTGGTTTAAAAGGTTTTGAGGGTGCAAATAAAGTATTTTTTTAATGAAAATGGCAAAAGCTGCATTTTTTTGAAAATCAATACCCAAAAAGCAGTGTCATTCTTTTAGTACAACAGAGGCGTAAGATGCTTGTAAATATTTGGCTACCTGATGCGATTTTCTGCTTCGCAATACTAAACTTTGTGAGGTGAAAAAAATATTTCTGGATACAGGTTATGACGATGATTTTCTGCTTTTCGGCATTGTATCGCAGGAAAAACCTCACCGCATGTCTTGGCTCATCAACAAACACCTCGGTTACCGGTTTGCTTCAGATGATGATCTCGTTATTTATTCAGGAAAGGAAATACAACAGCTGCATCACCGCTATTATTATACGGATGAAATAAACCACCTTTCATTTTATTTATTGCAAAACAGAGATGAATCCTTACTGCTCATGAATGAGTTACGCAATATTGATTATTTCATTATCATAAAAGGTGGGCTAGAGTTCTTTGAAAAAACTACCTTTACGCGCCTTGTTCAGTCAATCCCCGAAGTACAGCTCATTTCGGAATTGCAACACAAACATTTAAAACAAAGACAGCATTTGAATTTTTAACTTTGCCGCAATGAAACAAACTCCGTTTTTTAACCGCACAAAAATTGTGGCCACCATTGGTCCAGCTACTTCTTCAATAGAAAACCTTTCTGCCATTATTGATGAAGGAGTGGATGTGTGCCGACTCAACTTTTCTCATGGCACCTATGAAGACCACAAAAAGGTAGTAGATAATATCAATGCCGTTAATGAAAGCAAGGGAACCTTCGTTGCGAAATTACTTGACCTGCAAGGTCCAAAATTGCGTGTGGGAGAAATGAAAGATGGAAAAATTACACTTAAAACAGATTCCATTATTACAGTAACCACAAAACCCGAAATAGGAACAGAAGACAGAATATCTGTTAAATTTAATACGCTACCGGCAGATGTAAAACCAGGTGAATTGATTTTGCTGGATGACGGAAAGCTTCAGCTTGAAGTACTTTCAAGCAATGGCGTGGATGAAATTAAATGTAAAGTAACTTTTGGTGGAGCGCTCTCTTCTAAAAAAGGTTTTAACCTGCCACATACCAATTTATCTATTCCGGCATTAACTGAAAAAGACCGAGCAGATTTGTTGTTTGGCATAGAACAGAAAGTAGATTGGATTGGGCTTTCTTTTGTGCGCAAAGCAGAAGACATCATTGAGCTTAAACAAATTATTGATCAGTACGAATGGAAACCACGTGTAATTGCCAAAATTGAAAAACCTGAAGCAGTTAAAAATCTTGATGAAATTTTAGAGGTAACTGATGGGGTGATGGTGGCACGCGGTGATTTGGGTGTAGAAATGCCAATGGCACAGGTGCCCATTATTCAGAAGATGATTGTGAAGAAATGTATTGAAAAAGGCAAGCCGGTAATTATTGCAACCCAGATGATGGAAAGCATGATTCAAAGCCCCTCACCTACACGCGCAGAGTTAAATGATATTGCCAATGCAGTAATGGATGGAGCAGATGCAGTAATGCTTAGCGCAGAAACTTCTGTTGGCGCATATCCGGTGCTTGCCGTTAAATACATGCGCGAAACCATTACGGAAGCTGAAAAAACCAATGCGCCATTTTTTAAAGGTAAAAGGCCGACAGAACAATCACCAACGTTTTTAAGTGATGAAATTTGTTTTACAGCCGTGCGCATTTCAGACCACCTTAAAGCTGCGGCCATTGTAAGCATGACTTTCTCCGGCTATACTGCTTATAAAATTTCATCTTTCAGGCCCAGGGCAACCATTTTTATCTTTACAAGTAATGTACGTCTCATTTCCACCCTCAATCTGGTTTGGGGAGTGCGTGCGTATTATTATAAAGGATTTGATAGCACCGACCATTCCATACAAACGGTTAATGATGCATTGGTTGAAATGGGATTTATAAAAAAAGGTGATTTGGTTATTAATACGGCAAGCATGCCTATTAAAGAAAGGGCAAGAACAAATGCGCTTAAAATTACAGAAATAAAATAGTGAAAATCTTCGTTCCATGCTTGCTGCTTATTTGGTGTGCAACCGCATTTCAGGCGGCCGGGCAATGGGGAGGATGTATTGATTCATTAAGCATTAGTCCCGGCTTTCCATGCCCAACCGAATTCAGACCTGTTTGCGGATGCGATAATAAAACATACAGAAATGTTTGCGATGCTCAACTAAGAAATGGGGTACGAACCTATACCGATGGTTCCTGCACAGGATATGAGATAGACATTATACCTACCTATGCCCAATCAAGCGTTACTTTTACGATACAGCAGAGCACCCCAAAGTTTTCCAGGCTGTTTGTTTTTGATATTTGGGGGCGCCTATGGATAGAGCAGGAACTCACCGCTGCGCCTTGGTTTTCTTTTGATATCAATATCAGCTACTTAACCATAGGAAGCTATATTGTATATGTATACAATTCAGATGGCGTTTTTAGAGCCAAAAGATTTGTTAAAATACTATAAGCGGCCAACGCTTTAACAACCTCGCGCAATCATCTGATAATCAATTAGGGCAATAAAAACCCCCGTGATTTATCTTTTTTTCACAATTAGTTGTGAATTACAAAACCTTGCCATATTTTTGCCACCCCTTAAACAAAACCGAATTAATATTATCTATTGTGGATACTTTAAGTTATAAAACAGTTTCAGCCAACAGCGCCACCGTTAAAAAAGAGTGGTTCATTGTTGATGCAGAAGGCCAGACATTAGGCCGTTTTGCCAGTAAAGTGGCAAACATTTTAAGAGGCAAACACAAGCCTGATTTTACTCCCCACGTGGATTGCGGAGATAACGTGATTATCATCAATGCAGATAAAATCCGTTTTACCGGCAAGAAGCGTGATGAGAAGGAATATGTGTTTTACTCAGGCTATCCGGGCGGACAACGCTTTGAAACAGCCAAAAACCTATTGGAAAGAAGACCAACTTATGTTGTGGAGCACGCTATTGATGGCATGTTGCCAAACAATAAACTAGGTCGTGACATTTTCAGAAACCTATATGTATATGCAGGTTCTGAGCATCCACACGCTGCACAACAGCCTAAACCTTTAAAATTCTAATCAATGGAAGCGATAAACGCATTAGGAAGAAGAAAAACATCTGTTGCCCGCATTTATATGGTTGCCGGAACAGGTAAAATTACAGTGAACGGAAAAGAAGCCAACGTGTTTTTTCCAACTGTATTGCTACAAAATAGCGTAAATAAACCTTTTGAAGTAACCGGTACTGCCGGTCAGTTTGATGTTACATGCAATGTTGATGGCGGTGGTGTTACCGGCCAATCAGATGCAGTGAAACTGGCTATTGCACGTGCACTGGTAAAATACAACGCAGAACTGAAGCCGGCAATGAAAGCTGTTGGTTTACTTACCCGCGACCCACGTATGGTTGAGCGTAAGAAACCAGGTCAGAAAAAAGCCCGTAGACGCTTCCAGTTCGTTAAACGTTAATCTCAATTTTTTAACGAATCATATACACTTAATCTAAATGGTAAAACAGGAAGAATTATTGGAAGCGGGTGTTCACTTTGGACACTTAACCCGCAAATGGAATCCGAAAATGGCCCCATATATTTTTATGGAAAAGAACGGAATCCACCTCATCGATTTAAACAAAACAGCCGTTAAGCTGGATGAGGCCGCAGCAGCCATTAAAAACATTGTAAAATCAGGGCGCAAAGTGCTTTTCGTGGCTACAAAGAAACAAGCCAAGGAAATTATTGAAAATGAAGCAGCACGCGTAAACATGCCTTTTGTAACCGAGCGTTGGCTTGGCGGTATGTTAACCAACTTTGCTACCGTGCGTAAATCCATTAAAAAACTCCAAACGTTGGAGAAAATGGCTACAGACGGAACTTACGAAAACATCAACAAAAAAGAACGTTTGATGGTAGAGCGTGAGAAAGTAAAGCTGAAAAGATTGCTTGGTGGTATTGCCGATTTAAATCGCCTACCTGCTGCCTTATTTATTATAGATATTAAGCGTGAGCATATATCTGTTGCCGAAGCGCACAAATTAAACATCCCTACTTTTGGTATTGTAGATACCAATTCTGATCCAACTGTAGTGGATTACCCTATTCCGGCAAATGATGATGCTGCCAAATCAATAG